>JBBIJG010000195.1:2088-5703 GCA_037446095.1 Caldilineae bacterium | reverse complement strand
CGGCACAGGAGACTTTGGCGGTGTACCAGACGATAGAACAAAGAGGGAAATCTTGCGTGTCCTTATGATCTCTAAAGCCTGCATTGTAGGCGCTTACCAGAAGAAGCTGGAAGAACTGGCTCGCTTCGACGACGTAGAGCTGACCGTCATCGTGCCGCCTTATTGGCGCGACGAACGGGGGATGATGCCCCTGGAGCGAGTGTACACCCAGGGCTACCACCTCTGCGTCGCGCCGATGGTGCTCAACGGCCACTTCCACTTGCACTTCTACCCCGGCTTGGGGCGGCACATCCGACGCTTTCAACCGGACATTGTCCATATTGATGAGGAGCCTTACAACCTGGCCACCTTCCAGGCCATGCGCCTGGCCAAAAGGGCGGGGGCCAAGGCCCTCTTCTTCACCTGGCAAAACCTGAGACGCACCTATCCTTTTCCGTTCCGCTTTATCGAGAGCTATAATCTGAAAAAGGCCGACTATGTCATTGCCGGCAACCAGGAGGCGGTGACAGTATGGCGAGGGAAAGGCTACAAAGGGCCCATCAGGGTCATTCCGCAATTTGGGGTGGACCCAGAAATCTACGCTCCACGCTTTAAGTTTTACGCTTCACGCTTCACTATCGGTTATGTAGGGCGTCTGGTGGAAGAGAAAGGCGTGCAGGTGTTGCTCCAGGCCGTGCACGGCCTGGCGGGGGAGTGGCATCTGCGCATCCTGGGCAGCGGTCCCATGCGCTCCCCATGGGAGTCTCTGGCCCGGCAACTGGGCATCCGTGAGCGGGTGAGCTTCGAAGCCCCCATCCCTTCCGCACACATGCCAGCCTTCTACCATCAGTTGGACACCCTGGTCTTGCCCTCTCTGAGCCGGCCTCACTGGAAGGAACAGTTTGGGAGAGTGCTCATCGAAGCCATGGCTTGCGGAGTGCCAGTGGTCGGTTCGCGCTCAGGTGAAATCCCCCACGTCATCGGCCAGGCCGGGCTGACCTTCACCGAGGGGGATGCTCAGGAGCTCAGAGCTCGACTTGCCCAATTGATGGACGACCCTGCCCTCCGCGCAGAGCTGGCCAGACGAGGGCGAGAGCGGGTGCTGACCTATTACACCCAGGCCCACATCGCTGCAGAGACCCATGAGGTGTACCGCCAATTGCTGAACCAGAGCAAATCAATCAAACGTTTGACGGGATAGGGGAAATATGTTATACTGAAAACACCGTGCTGGATCCTCGTTTGCTGAAAGCCTCCTTCGGCAACAGATGCCTGACAATCAGACAGAATTTGGACGGTTTAAAGTGGACGGCTCTGAACGAACCGGTCACCAGAAAATGCGTCTGGCCCTTTTACGCCTTTTTGCCCACCTGTTCCCTCGCCCCTCTCCTCCGCTTCCTTCTCCGCCCCTCTCCATCCTCCTCATCCGCCCTGACCATCTGGGCGACCTGATATTTACCACCCCGGCTCTACGTGTCCTCCGGGAAGCTTTTCCTCTGGCCCGTATCACTTACCTGGTCGGACCCTGGTCAGAGGCTGTTGTCACCAGCAATCCCTGTCTGGATGAGGTCATGCTATGCCCTTTCCCCGGTTTCAACCGCCGACCTAAGAGGTCTGTCATCGAACCTTACGCTGTCTTGGGGCGCTATGCCAGAGTGCTGAGGGAGAAAAAGTTTGACCTGGCGGTTATCTTGCGCTTTGATCACTGGTGGGGAGCTCTGCTGACCTACCTGGCCCGCATCCCCCGCCGCGTGGGATACGATATCGCTGAAGTAAAGCCCTTCTTGACTGAGGCCATCCCGTACATTCCCGGCCGCCACGAGGTAGAGCAGAATCTGAGCCTGGTGGAGGCCGTGGCTGGCCAACGGCCCCTGCAGAAGGCGGCCCCTAGACCCTGGTCAGGGTTACCTCTGGAGTTCCCGCTCAGTGCCCAGGACCGGGAGTTTGCATCCCGCTACCTGGCGGAGCAAGGGGTAAGAGACGATGACCTGCTGGTCTGCATCCATCCAGGGGCCGGCGCGCCGGTCAAGCTGTGGCGGAGTGAAAGGTGGGCTCAGGTAGCAGATGACCTGGCTAAAAGGTACGGAGCCAAGGTCATCCTGACCGGTTCGGCCGGGGAGATGCCTTTGGTGCGGGCCATCGCTGAACGGATGACCAGCCGGCCTCTTGTCGCCGCTGGTCAGACGACGTTGGGACAACTGGCGGCTCTCATGGCCCGTTGCCGCCTGGTCCTGGGTGTGGACAGCGGTCCCCTGCATCTGGCTGTCGCTGTGGGTACCCCCACTGTGCACCTGTATGGTCCTGTGGACAGCCGTACCTTTGGCCCATGGGGCGATCCGGCCAGGCACATTGTTCTCACCTCGGAGCTGAATTGCATCCCTTGCCATCGTCTGGATTACAGAACGGATGAATTGGAGAATCACCGTTGTCTGTGGGCCATCCGTGAGGCGCAAGTCTCCGAGGCCGCCGGGCGACTTTTGGAAACTCAGGCGTGCGAAGACCGTATCCCAGGAGGTGACGTTCACCTCCTTATGCAGACGTGAAGGAGGACAACCATGTCAAACCGTCGTATCGCCACCGTACTGGCCACGGCGTGCTTCGTGGTGGCAGGAGCGTGCGCACCTCAGAAAGCGCCGGAGAGAACGCCGGAGCCATCTCCTGTTCCTACAGCCGCACTCTCAACATCTGCCCCAACAGCCATCCCTACTCCAACCCTGAGCTGTGCCCTTGAACCTGCGGGAGAATTCCGGCAGGCGTGGCGCTCGGAGATGGGATGTCCTGAGGATAAGGAAAAGGTGATCTGGTGCGCCTGGCAAGAGTTTGAGAACGGCTACATGCTCTGGCGTATTGATACCGGGAAGATTTACGTCCTTTACCTTGCCGGCGCCAAGGGGGGAAGCTGGCAGGAATATGATGACCCGTGGGAAGAGGGAAAATATCCTATAGACCTTGATCCTGACATCGAACCACCTCCAGGCCGGCAGCAGCCCAAGCGGGGCTTTGGCCTGATATGGCGTGAGCAATTGGGCGGCCCCCAGAGCGACATTGGCTGGGCTCTCATGGAAGAAGAAGGGTTGTGCGCCATCGTCCAGCCTTTTGAGAAGGGTTTCATGTTCCGCTATAACCCCGCAGAGCACAACGATGAGCTCGTGGAAAAGTGCCAGGTGTGGTTGTCGGATGACCTCAGCAAGTTTTATTGGCCGAGGGAAAATATCAGAGTGGCCATTGTCTTGAACTATCCAGAGCAATCGTGGCATAGCTACAAATAAAATTCTGGTGGAGGTTCCGCCGAGGCGAAAGTCACAACCACCGCCTGGCGAATAAATCGCCGGGCTGAGCATACAAGGCCCGCTGAAGCGGGCCATTCCAGGGTGATTGGCCGCCCTTTACTTGCTTAGGACTTGTCCGACGATTGACGTCGGGCCTGAAGGCGTCCGATCCCAAAGTGTATCTTTATGGAAAATTGTGGTATACTTACTACAATGATCGGTTGTAAGGCCATTATACCAGCCTAACATGGCAAGCCTGCCAGGAGATAAGGATCATGGAAACGGCAATTGGGATAGAGGTGGCCCTGGCTGTCTGTCTGGCAGCAATGCTGGGCTACTTCTTTAACGAGTTCTTGGGTTGCCTGAT
>JBBIJG010000195.1:0-2078 GCA_037446095.1 Caldilineae bacterium | reverse complement strand
GGCTGCGCTCACCGCCTTGGCCTCGGGGCTGTGCATCTTCGCTGCGGCGAAATGGGGGTGGGGCGGCTTGCTGGCGATGATGTTTCTGGTTGGAGCCCTGGGCGCAAGGCTCGGACATAGCTTCTCAAAGCGTCGCGGGGCTTTATGTGTGGCGTTTCTTTGGTTCTGGTTCTGCGCCACCTCCCTGCTGATCTACGGGCACGATGATTGGGCCCCTTTGGCCACTATTGCCCTGCCCAGCTTCACTCTGTTCTGGGGAGGCTTATTTGTCTTGTCCGGCTATATCCTCCCGCCGCAAAAAAGTATCCCTGACTGGCATCGCAAAGCCTTCCGCAGCCTTTTGACATTCACTCTAGGCACGAACTACCCCTATTACGTCATTCAGGATTGGAAGAAAGAACCGCTGGAACCACGGGTGGAGGGCGATGTCTCCGGTGATTTCTTTGCCGGGCCAGGCATCGTCCTCACCAGTTGCGACCATCTGGTGACAATCTTCAACGGCATAAAGTTTAGAGAGGTGAGACCCCCTGGCCTGAGCTTTACCGAGCAGTATGATAGAGTATACGCTGTCGTAGACTTGCGCCCGCAGTTGCGTGCGTTTGAGGTGAAGGCGGAAACCAAGGATGGCATCCCGGTGAAAGTGCTTACCTTCGTACCGTTCAGGATCCATGCCGGAGAGCGTCAACCCCAGCGGGGCGCATCCTATCCCTTCGATGAAGGAGCTGTCTTTCGGGCCGTGTACGAGCAGCCCATTGATCACCAATGGAGGCGTGACGAGCAGAAACGGGCGATAGAAGAACTGGATCAAGTTGCCTGGGACGACCTGGTCTCTATTATAGCTCCGCCTATCGTGAAGAGCGTCATTGTAGAATATACCTGTGACCAACTTTGCACCCCAGAGGATCCGCGCCTGGAAATCAAAGAGAAGATCATGACTCGCTTGAAGAAAGCGCTGGAGCCGTTGGGCATTCAAATGCTGGGCGGCGGGATCGGCAACATTATGCCGGCCGATGAGGACGAGGACGGAAAGAGCAAGGTGATCAAGCAGCGCATCGAGAACTGGAAGGCGGAGTGGAAGCGCAAGATCGAGATTGAGTTGGGCGAGGGAGAAGCAAAGATGATCCGAGAGTTGGACTCCATACGCACCCGGACTCAGCTCGAGATGATAAAATACATAGCCGGTTTCCTTTCAGATAAAGCGGTCTCGGAGAGGGTGATCGCTTTGCGCCTTATTGAGGCTATAGAAGAAATGACCTGCGAAAAAGCCATCCGACAAAAACTGCCAAAAGAAACCCAGGAGATGGACGTTATTTTGGAAAGGCTGCGGCACAGCCTGCGGGGACATCAGGGTACCTCGGTGTAGGGATTATGTTCAGTCTAAGAAGATGGCTCCAATTCTGGGGGCGGTGCCTGTTGGTGGTGGGGTTCACCCTGGGGATCCCGTTCGCCCTCAGCGTCATCACTGAATTACGCGCCTATCAGGTCAGCCTGGTGGAGGTTTGGCCGTTCTGCCTCCTGCTCGCCCCATCCTGCTCAACGAGTTGGGTGTTCTGGTTTTTCGTTTCCCTTGACACGCTCCCCAGCCTGGTGGCTGTGGTGGTGGCCTGGTGGCTGGCGGCCAGATTCGTGCGCTCTCTATATGGGCTGAAGAGCACCAGGGAGGCTTCTAACTTTCTTGTCTACCATCTGATCGGCCGGCCGCGTTTTCAACCTTACCTGCTGGTGAAGGAAGGGGCTGTCCGGCAAAATGGGGATAATACCCTCAGCCGGGTTGGTGGGCCGGGCGGACTGGTCATCTTCACCGATAGCGCGGTGGTTACGGAGAAGAACGGCCAGCTTGGCCGGGTGTTGGGACCGGGAATCTACCAGTTAGAGCCCTTCGAGAAAATCTGGGACATCATAGACTTGCGACCCCAGCGATGGGAGTTCCCGGTTGAAGCGATGACCCAAGAGGGGATTCCGGTCACCTGCAAAGCCGATGTGAGCTTCAAGATAGACGATGGAGGCAAAAAACCCACTCCCGAGGAACCCTACCCCATGACCGAGGAAGCCGTCTATAAGGCCGCTACCAGCAAGTG
>JBBIJG010000194.1:0-5731 GCA_037446095.1 Caldilineae bacterium | reverse complement strand
CCTGGCCGGCTCCGCCCTGGGTTGCCTGACGGCTGTGGTGGCTCTGCCTTTCCTCGGCGGCGCAGGCACGGTAATGCTGGCCGCCCTTTTAGGGATGTTGGCGGTTGGAGCTTTCATGATCCATGACGGATGCACGCGGCGAAAATTTGCCTCCCCCATCTCTCACTCCCTACTCTCCACTCTCCGCTCTCCATGCTCCATTCTGTATCTTGTCTCCCTGGCCGTGTTTTCATGCCTCGCCCTCAAGCCCTTGCCCTTCCTGGAGATTCGCCTCTCCCCCTACAACAGCCTCAGCTACGCCCTCCAGTACCCCGGTGCGGAAATCGTCTTCAGCCGCTGGAACGCCTTCTCGCGGATAGATGTTGTCCGCAGCGGGGGTATTCACTCGGCGCCAGGCCTCAGCTTGGCCTACCTGGGCTCGCCCCCACCTCAATTGGGCCTCTTCACCGATGGCGAAGATCTCTCACCTATCACAGCCACCGCTGGGGACAAGGCCGGGTTGAGGGAATTCATCGGCTATCTGCCCACCTCGCTGCCCTATCGCCTGCGACCGGGGGCAAAGGTCCTGATCCTCGAGCCCAGGGGAGGGCTGGATGTTCTGACCGCCCTGGAGAACGGCGTGGCCTCGGTGACGGCTGTGGAAAGCAACCCTCTGGTCGTCGAAGCGGTGCGGGATGCCTTTGGAGACTGGGCAGGCCAAATCTATCAGGACGCGAGGGTGAAGGTGATTGCTGAGGAGGGGCGGAGCTACGTGCGGCGGGTGAATCAGCGGTACGACCTCATCCAGCTTTCCCTGGCCGACGGCTATCGGCCCGTCACCTCGGGGGCCTACAGCCTCTCAGAGAATTACCTCTATACCCAGGAAGCCTTCATTGACTATCTGACCCATCTCAACGAGGGGGGGCTGCTGGTCGTCAGCCGCTGGCTGCAATTGCCGCCCAGCGAGGAACTGCGGGTAGGGGCTCTGGCCGTGGTGGCTTTGGAGAAAACCGGGGTGGCCCATCCGGAGAGGCGGTTGGTCGTCATCCGCACCATGCGCACGGCCCTGCTCCTGGTCAAGAACGGGGACTTCAGGGCAGAGGAAATCGAGGCCGTGCGGGATTTCTGCAAAGAGAACAAGTTCGACTTGGTCTACTACCCCGGCATCCAGCTCGCCGAGGCCAATCGCTACAACGTCCTCCCCGAACCGTACTATTACCGGGCTTTCCAGGACCTTCTCTTTGCCCCGGACCGCGCCTGCTTCTATGCCGGCTATGCCTTCGACATCTCTCCGCCCACCGATGACCGGCCTTTTTTCTTCCATTTCTTTAAGTGGAGTCAGACGCCGGCCATCTTGCAGGCTTTTGGCAAGACCTGGCAACCCTTTGGTGGCAGCGGCTATTTTGTGCTGGTGGCCCTGCTGATCCTGGCTCTTCTGGCTTCCGTCGTCCTGATCCTGCTGCCTCTGCTTTTGCGGGGCAAGCTTCCGGTGGCCCCTTCGGCTAGGGGACAAGAGAACAGCTCCGAGCGGGAAGGGGACAAAACAGAAGCGGCAGATTATAAATCCGCCGCGAGCGGGCATAGGGGGGGCGTTTTCCTCTACTTTGCGCTGTTGGGTCTGGGCTATCTCTTTGTCGAGATACCCCTCATGCAGCGTTTCATCCTCTTTCTAGGCCACCCTATTTATGCTTTTGCCGTTACCCTTTTTGCCCTGCTTCTCTTTTCCGGGCTGGGCAGCCTGACCGGCCTTCGCTTCTCTCTGCTCAAGATGCTGGTACTCCTCAGTGCGACCATTCTCCTCTATCCACTCCTTCTCCCTCACTTCTTTCAGTTATTGTTGGGGCAAGGTTTTGCCCTCCGCCTGTTGGCCTCCGTGTTCAGCCTGGCTCCTCTGGGCTTTCTGATGGGCATCCCCTTCCCCGGAGGCATTGCCCTGCTGAACCGCCTGGCCCCTGACCTCATCCCCTGGGCCTGGGGCATCAACGGTTGCCTCTCGGTGCTGGCTTCTATTCTCTCCACCATGCTGGCCATCTCTTTTGGGTTCTCCTGGGTGCTGATAGGGGCCAGCCTGGCCTATGGCGGGAGTGCGGCCGTCATCTGGCGGATGGCGAAGAGCCTATCTGATCCCATCCGCAGGGGGTGAGCAGTGCTCAGGCCCCACCGGTCATGCGGGCGATTTCCTCCTCGACAATGCTTTCATCCAACTTTTTGAACAGAGGTGCCGGCTGGCGCAGGACCTGCCCAGGGGGCAGGCGGCTGGGAGCCCATTCGCCTGTGAGCTCACCGGCGTCATATCGCAACACCCGATGGGAGCGGGTCTCCTCCTGCACCGTGTCCATGTAGATGCGCCCGATGATGCTTCCTTCGTAGCCCAGGTACTCATGCAATCGCTGACAGGAGAAGGGCAGGAAGGGCGTGAACAGGGTCTTCAGAGAATCAACGATCCGTAAAGTCACATATAAAGTGGTAGCTGCTGCCCTTTTATCTTCTTGGATCTGGTGCCAGGGAGCCTTCTCGTCGAGATAGCGGTTGGCTTCGTGGGCCAGGGCCATGACCTCTGTCAGGGCCGCCTTGAATTTGCAGCCGTCAAGAAGTTGTCCCGCTGTCTCAAAAGTAGCTTCGACCTGGGCCAGGATCGCCCTGTCTGCTTCGCTCAACTCGCCTGGCTCAGGTACTTGGCGGTCGAATCGCTTGTAGGTGAAAGACAGGACACGGTGGGCCAGATTGCCCCAGGTGGCCACCAGCTCTTCGTTGTTGCGGCGCAGGAACTCTTCCCAGGTAAAGTTGACATCACGCCCCTCGGGAGCGTTGATAGTCAACATATAGCGCAGCGGATCGGGGTCGTAGCGCGACAGGAAATCGGGCACTTCGATGACCAGGCCCCGGCTGGTGGAAAACTTTTGCCCCTCTACGTTGAGGTACTCGTTGGCCGGCACGTCGTAGGGCAGGTTGAGGCCCCCATAGGCGTAAAGCATCCCCGGCCAGATGATGGCGTGAAAAGGGATATTGTCTTTGCCGATAAAGTAGTAGCTGCGCACTGTGGGGTCCTGCCACCACTCGCGCCACCCTTCCGGGTCACCGGTGATTTGGGCCCACTCCTTGGTAGCCGACAGGTAGCCGATCACCGCATCGTACCAGACGTAGATACGTTTGTCTTCAAAGCCTTCCACGGGGATGGTGACGCCCCAATCTATGTCGCGAGTGATGGGCCGTCCGCGCAGTTCGCCGCTTTCCAGTTCGGCCCGGGCGAAGTTGAGCACGTTGGGTCGCCAGTGTTCTTTGTCCTCTTTGATCCACGCCAGCAACGGCTCGTTGAGCTTGGCCAGGTCAAGGAAGAAGTGCTCGGTCTGGCGGGCTTCGATGTCGCTGTGGCCACAGAGCTTACAGCGCGGGCGGATCAATTCGATGGCGTCGTAGGTGCGACCGCAGTGATCGCATTGATCGCCCCGGGCGTCCTCGTAGCCGCAGAACGGGCAAGTGCCCTCCACGTACCGGTCGGGAAGCCAGCGCTGGCAGCGGGTGCAGTAGAGTTGCAGCATCTTGTCACGATAGACGTAACCTTTCTTCAGGTGGGTCAGGAACATGTCCTGGGTCACTGCCCAATGGTTCTCGGTGTCGGTTTCGGTAAACAGGTCAAAGCTGAGACCCAGGTCCATGAAAGTTTGGATGAACCGGGCGTGATACCGATCCACCACCTGACGTGGGGTGAGCCCTTCCTTTTCGGCGCGCACGGTGATGGGCGTGCCGTGGGTGTCGGAGCCGGAAACCATCAGCACCTGGCGACCTCGCAACCGCTGGTAGCGGGCAAAAATGTCGGGAGGCAGATAGGCTCCGGCCACGTGACCCAGGTGGCGATCTCCGCTGGCGTAGGGCCAAGCAACGCAGACCAGTATCTTCTCGCTCATCTTCTCTCTCCCTCCAAAACAGCTTATCGGCCGGGGATGCCTAAAGATGCTGTACCCCCCCGCCCGTCATTGAAATACATGGCCCGTTCGGCAATCACCAACTGGTTGGCCACGACGCGGGTGGCGAAACGGACGCCGGGCAACTCCTGGTTGACGTGGACGGTCAGTCGAGAGTTGGGGGCCATGGTGTAATGACGCCCGGCAGTGGTACCCTGGGCCGTCATAAAAGTCATATCCACCTGCGCCGGCGCAGCGTTGGGATTGGCCACCAGGATGAATGTGCTGAACCCGGCGACCGTGGAGCCCTCGGGCAGGTACCATTCCCGTGCTCCGGCCGTGGCACCGATGGAGCAGTGACCCCCTCGCCCTCCGGCGAAGTACATTGCCCTCTCCACAGCGATGGGCAGGTCGGACTCCACACGGGTGCCAAAGGCCTGGTTAGGCACCACCTGGTTGGCATACAAGGTGTAGCGAGCTGTGGGTCGGATCTGGAAACGATGGACCACCGGCCCGCCCTTCTCCAACAGGAAATAAACCGTCGCATTGGCTGGTGTCGGGTTGGGGTTCTGGAGCAGAATCCAGGTGTCGAAACCAGGGCCGGTGTAACCTTCGGTCAGGTACCAGAGCCGGGACAACTCGGACACACCGATGGTGGCGTGTCCACCGCCGCCACCAAAATACATGGCCCGCTCGGCGATGATGGGTTGATCGGCCTGGACGGTGGTGGATACAGCGGCATCGGGCACGATTTGATCCACCCAGATAGAAAGGCGGGAAGTGGGTGCCAGGGTGAACTGGCGGCGGACCTGGGATCCATCCTCCCGGAAGAAGGTGACCGTGGCGCGGGTGGAGACCGAATGGGGATTCTGGAGCAAAATCCAGGTGTCAAAGTCGGGGCCGGTGTAGCCCTCGGCAAAGTACCATGTCTGGGCTGGCTTCGAGACGCCACAGGAAGTGTGACCGTCGTGGTGAAAGTACATGGTCCGCTCAGCATAGACCGGGATGTCCGATTCGACGGCGGTGGAAAGGGCCTCGTTGGGGACGATGTCATTAACGCGCACGGACAATTGGGAAGTAGGGCGTACGGTAAAGCGTCGCACCACGGTGGAGCCATTCGGTTTCATGAAGGTAAGCTGCACGTTGGCCGGTTTGGTCTGGGGGTTCATGAGGATGATCCACATGGCATCGAACGGCGGCTGGGTAGTGCCCTCGGCGAAATACCAGCTCGTGGGCTTAAGGGGCAGCGGAGGTCTGGGCACCAGGGTGTAGATTTGGCCGGCCTGGGCTGTGAAGCGGGCCGGCTCCCCAACAGGGAACGATTGCACCAGCAGCGGCTCCTGTCCCTGGCGCAGGCGATACACACTTAGCGATTGGGTGGTATCCCAGCCTTCCACCAGCAAGGCCGGGTCCAATGTCAACGTGCTATCCACTATAGTCTGGATGGTCACCTGCTGGGGACCGCTCCAGGTCAGGAAAACCTGTCCCGGAGCCTGGGGCTGGAAAGTCAGCCCCTGGCCTTCGTAGCGGCTGCCTCCTACAAACAAAGCGTCATTGGCCCGATAGATATAGCCTGCGCCTGTGACCTGGTCTCGCCAGAGGGTGAGCTCACCTGGAGCTGAGCTTTGCCGGTCGTAAGCAGACAGCACGGCCACCGCATCGCGGATCGGCTTGGGGCGATCGTCGGCGGCAAAGACGCCGAAGTTGGCCTCATAGGGATTGGACCCGCCCCACACATCGTTGAGCATCCATTTGAAACCACCGCTGTACCCCCGGCTGCGCAAATATAGGTATATAGCCGCTTCATGGATAGCCGTCAGGCCCGGATCAACCGGTTGAGAGGTGTCCGG
>JBBIJG010000193.1:0-5770 GCA_037446095.1 Caldilineae bacterium | reverse complement strand
ACCCAGACCGTCCCCCACCTCAAAGGTATGAGCCGCAAGACCGAGGTGCACATCATTGACCATCATCCTCTCTCTCGTGAGCTGGAGGAGGGGATGACCTATAGTGGTGGCGGGACGGGAGCCACGACGACCATCCTGGTGGAACAGATGGATGAGGCCAGCCTGTCCCTTTCACCCATCGAGGCTACCTTGCTGCTCCTGGGTATCTATGAGGATACCGGTTCTCTGTCCTACCCGACCACCACGCCGCGAGATTTGCGCTGTGCGGCCTGGCTTCTGGAGCAAGGAGCCAGCCTGGATGTGGTCAACGACTTCCTGCACCATCCTCTTACCGAAAAGCAGCGCGAGCTCTACAACCAACTGCTGGAGAACAGCCAGTCTTTCGATTTTGCGGGTCACTCGGTAGTCATCGCCACGGCTACCGTCTCGGATTACGTCGAGGAAATCTCCACTCTGGCCCATCGTCTGAGGGACATCTTTGATCCCGTCGCCCTCTTTCTGCTGGTTCAAATGGGTGACCATATCCAGTTCGTAGCCCGAAGTTCTTCCGAGGCCATTGACGCGGCGCAAATCGCCGCCCATCTGAACGGCGGGGGACACAGCCAGGCGGCTGCTGCCCTGATCCGTGGGCGAACCCTGGCCGATACCTTCCAGCAGCTCCTTGACCTCTTGCAACAGTACGTCCAACCTACGGTCACGGTGGGCCAGATTATGTCCTATGGGGTGCATACCC
Source organism: Caldilineae bacterium (assembly GCA_037446095.1). Taxonomy (GTDB): domain Bacteria; phylum Chloroflexota; class Anaerolineae; order E26-bin7; family E26-bin7; genus E26-bin7. Next base: position 5,037 of record JBBIJG010000193.1, on the reverse strand, counting down.
TTTCGCCCGATACTACCGTGGCCGAAGCGGAAGAGATTATGCGCCGCTATGGCCATGAGGGGTTCCCTGTCGTGGAGAACGGTCAGGTGGTGGGGACCCTTACCCGGCGGGAAATTGACAAGGCCCTCCACCATCGGCTGGGAGGGGCGGCTATCCGTCTTTACATGCATAAGGGGGACATAAGCGTCTCCCCGGAAGATTCGGTAGCCCGCTTGCAGCAGGTGATGATGGAGCATGGCCTGGGCCAGATCCCTGTGGTGAAGAACGGTGAAGTCATTGGCATTGTCACCCGCACTGATCTGATCAAGCTGTGGAGCATGCCTCCCCTCAAACGCCCGCGCGCTGCCGAGATAGCTCAACTGATCGCGCAAGCCCTGCCTACTCCCCTTCTGGAATTGATCCGCCAGGCTGGCCAGATGGCCAGCCAGATGGGATACTCCCTCTACTTCGTAGGCGGCTTTGTGCGTGACCTCCTTTTGGGCACCCCCACTCTGGATATTGACCTGGTGGTCGAGGGAGATGCCATCAAATTGGCCAGGCACCTGGCGCGTCAGATTGGGGGGCGGGTACGCAGTCACGCCCGCTTCGGCACGGCCAAAATCATCTTTGACGAAGAGCAGAGCCAGCAGCTCGTCGTCCCTTCGATTGATTTTGCCACGGCCCGGATGGAGTTCTACGAGCATCCTACGGCTTTGCCCCAGGTGGAACGGAGTTCCATCAAGCTGGACCTGCACCGGCGTGACTTTACCATCAATACCCTGGCTATTCGGCTTGACCCGGACCACTATGGTGAACTCCTGGACTTCTACGGCGGAGAGCAGGACCTCAAAAACAGACTGATTCGGGTGCTCCACAGCCTGAGCTTTGTTGAGGACCCCACCCGTATCCTCAGGGCGGCACGCTTGGAACAGCGTCTGGGTTTCACAATCGAAGAGCGCACCGCCGAGTTGATAGAGAACGCTTTAGGGCTGCTGGACCGCGTCAGCGGCGAAAGGATTCGCCATGAACTGTACCTGATCCTTCAGGAAACGGAACCAGAAAAGGGGCTGAGCCGGTTAGAGGAGTTGGGCGTGTGGGCCCACATCCATCCCGCCTTGCGCTACGACGACTGGCTCGGCGAACGATACCAGCGTCTCCGGGCGGCTCTGGAGGCTGGGGACTGGAGGCCCGATAGCGGAGAGCAGGCGACTCCTGTCCACTACCTGGCTCTCCTGACCTACCGTTTGAGCCTGGAGGAACTGGAAACCCTGATCGGCCGACTCAAGATCACCCGTGATGATGCGCAGTGCCTGCGCCAGCTTGGTGAATTGCGCCTTATAGCGCCCAGGCTGGCCGAAGAGGACCTGCCACCCAGCGCCATCTACCGGTTGTTGTCTCCCTACTCCGGCCAGAGCCTCTTCCTGATGTGGGTGGCTTCCGACTCTGACCTGGTACGAGAGCGACTGGAACTTTATCATCGTCGTTTACAATACGTCAAGCCTGAGATTGACGGAACCTGGCTGCAAAAGAGGGGCGTCAAGCCAGGCCCCATCTACCGGCAGGTCCTGGGCGCTCTGCGCGACGCCAGGCTGGATGGACGGGTAAGCAGCCTGAGCGAGGAGGAAGCCCTGGCCGAGCAGATGTTGGCCGCGGCCGCCGAAAGGGCATTCGACAGGTTCAGGACACCGCCGGCGGGCTAAAAACCCAGCCCTCGCAGAGGGCTTTGTCCGCTCAGCCCAACGATTTATCGTCGGACGAGGCCAGGTTTGTCCGCCCAGGCGAACAGCCCGCCGGAGGGCGCAGCGTCGCCGGCTCTTACAGAGGGGAGGTGAGCCGTTACGGTGGGGCAAACAAGGCCGCAAGTTGCTCTGCCCCCTGGGTGTCGGTCACGGCCAACACTTCATCCCCCACTTCCAGGGTCGTTGCCCCGCGCGGCACCACCATCTCACCCTGGCGGATGATAGCGGCGATCACACATTGTTCAGGCAGAGCCAGGTCTTTGATGGCTCTGCCCACCGCTTTAGCCCCGGCCGGGATCCTCTCCTCTACCAGGGAGAACTGCCCCCGCCGCAGTTTGAGCAGAGTCATCATGTCACCCAGCGACATCTCTTCTTCGATCATATGAGCCAGAATGCTGGCCTCATTCAAAGCCACATCCACATGGAATTTCCGGTCGAAAAGCCAGGCGTGACGCGGGTTGCTGATCCGGGCGATGGTGCGGGGCACAGTATAGCGCGTGCGGGCCAAGAAACACAGCACCAGGTTATCGGCATCGCTGGGGGTGGCCGCAACCAGCACTTGAGCCTGGCGAATGCCAGCCTGCTCCAGCACTTGCAGGTTTGTTGCATCCCCCTCGTAGATCGTCTCGGTGGGCAACTCGCGATGGATCTGGGAGAGCACCTCGCGCCGATGTTCGATTAGGCGGACCTGATGGTTCTGCGCTATCAGAAAGGCGGCCAGTTGCGCTCCCGTCGGCCCGCCGCCAGCGATCAGAACGAACATCCTAACCCTCCTGTTGAGAATTCAACCGACGATGGAGCGCTTCGATGCCTTCCCGGGTGGCGCTCAGGTAGAGCACATCGCCCGCTGCAAGGCTGAGCACATGGGAAGGCAACATCGCCCGGCCAGCACGGGTCAGGGCCACTGTCAGACACTGGCCTTCGGAGAACAGTTCTTGCAGGCTGCGTCCATGCCAGGCCTCGGGCACCACCAGCTCGTAGATTTGCACCTCGGCGTTGCCAGCCGAAAATATTGGGCGCAGAGAAGCGTTGGAGAGCAGTTCCTCCATGCGTTGTGCACCCCAACTGGTGGAACTGACCACCTGCAGGCCAAAGGCTTCGTACAATGGCCGCCAGCGCGGATCGTAGTTGCGCACCACCACGTTGGGAACATGGTACACAGTACGAGCCACATGGGCCACCACGGCGTTGACCGAGTCGGAATTGGTCACGGCGGCCAGGCCATCGGCCTGCTGAATCCCGGCCCGGTGCAGCACCTCTTGGGAGAGGACATCGCCTTCTTCCATGCGCCCATGGAAGTCCGGAGGCAGGTTGTCGAAGGCAGAGACAACCTGGTCAATCACCGTCACCTGATGTCCTTTCTTGTCCAACTGGTAGGCCAGAGCCGCACCCACCCGGCCGCAGCCGACGACGATCACATTCATACTCCACCCTCCACTCTCCACTCCACCTTTCCCACTCCACCCTCTACTCTACCTGATACGGCACGTCGGTAATCACAATCCCCGGCTTGAACAGCAACGCCAGGCGCAGCCACACGGCCTCCTGGGTGTGGAGCAGGTTGTGCCACCAGCGCCGGGGTACGAACTGCGGTACCACGATGGTGATGACCTCGTTGGGCTGGCGCTGAGCAATTATCTCCTCGATGTATCCCAGCAGCGGCTCCAGCAACAGCCGGTAGGGCGAGTCCAGGATGACCAGCCGCACCCCCTCCCCCCACGTTTCCCACTTGCGCTGTAACTTTTCGGCCTCGGCGGGATCAATCGAGATATGCACCGCCGTGACATCGTCGGAAAGCGAGCGGGCGTAGTGCAGCGCGGCCAGGGTGCCCCGATGGATCCCACTGATAGGCAGAATCACGCGGTGGCGCGCCGTACGCGGTGGCGCGCCATAGTGCTCCAATGAGAGACTCGCCGCCAGGCTCCGATAGTGGCGATGGATGGCAAAGAAACCGGCCACCAACGCCGGCATAAGCAGAACCACAATCCAGGCCCCGTCGCGGAACTTGGTGACGGCAAAGACGATCGTGACCACCGCCGTGCAGAGGGCGCCAAAGCCATTGATGACCATCTTGAGCATCCAGCCAGGTTCGTAGCGCAGGGTGGAGCCGCGCTCGTGGACTTCCTGTCCAGGCGCTAGATGCCCCACTTTCCACCAGCGGCGGGCCATGCCCGCCTGCGAGAGAGTGAAGGAGAGAAACACCCCAATCGCCCACAGGGGGACCAGGGCCGTCACGCTGGCACGGAAGATCACGATGAGCAACGAGGCAATCACGGCCAGAGCCACAATGCCTCGTGAGTAGACCAGCCGGCTGCCGCGGTAGGCCAATTGGCGGGGCAAAAAGCCATCCGTCCCAATGATGGCACCCAGGCGAGGAAAGTCGGCGAAAGCCGTGTTGGTGGCCAGGATCAGGATGATTGTCGTGGCGGCGATGGTGCCCAGGTACAAAAGGTCCCGCCCTTGGAAGGCTGTGCGCGCCAGTTGCGAGATCACCGTCTCCTCCTCAGAAGGAAGGGCATGGATCCGGCCCAGCAAGAAGGTGATGCCCAGGAAAAGGCTGCCCAGAATGAGCGCCATCCAGATCATGGTGATCGCCGCGTTGCGGGTGCGCGGCTCCTTGAAGGCGGTGACCCCGTTGGAGATGCACTCTACCCCGGTGAGGGCTGTGGTGCCGTTGGAAAAGGCACGCAGGATCAGAAACAGCGTGACCGGCTGCACGGCCAGCCCGATTTCCATAGGCGGTGGATTCACCACGACGCCGAGCGTGCCCGTCAGGTAGCGAAAGAAGGCCACGCCTACGGTCAGATAGGTCATCGCCAGGAAAAAGTAGGTGGGGATGGCAAAGGTAACGCCCGACTCTTTCACCCCGCGCAGGTTGGCCAGCATGATGAGCAGCAGCAGCCCAACGGCCAGGGCCACTCGATAGGGGAAGAGGAAGGGGTAGGCCGAGACAATCTGGGCCACGCCCGAGGATGTGGCTACGGCTGCTAACAGGATGTAGTCTGTGAGCAGCGCCGCGCCCGCCGTCTGGGCAGCGACCTCTCCCAGGTTGTCGCGGGCCACGATGTAAGCTCCACCCCCACCCGGATAGGCGTAGATGGTCTGCTGGTAAGAGATGGTGACAATGGCTAGCAGGACCGTGACCGCCAGGGCGATAGGGAAAGCGTAGGCAAAGCCGGCTGTCCCGGCGGCGGCCAGGATGACCAGCGTCTCCTGGGGGGCGTAGGCGACGGAGGAAAGCGCATCGGCCGCGAACACGGCCAGGCCAATGGCTTTGCCGATGGTCTGATGGGGGGCGTCGGCGGTTTGCAGAGGACGG
>JBBIJG010000192.1:1876-5775 GCA_037446095.1 Caldilineae bacterium | reverse complement strand
ATCGCTCGCGAGCTACACGACGAAACAGGTCAGGCCTTGACTTCCTTGATGGTGGGCCTCAAGGTGCTGGCGGGGGCCGCTTCACTGCCGGAGGTTCAAGAGAAGGCCAGCCAATTGCGAGCGGTGGCCGCGCAAACTCTGGACAGCGTACACCGCCTGGCTTTGGAACTGCGGCCCAGCGTCCTGGACGACCTGGGGCTGGTGGCCGCCATGCAGCGGTACCTCAAGGACTGGGGGGAGAATTGGGGACTGCATGTTGACTTTCAGGTCACAGGTCTTGACAGACGCCTGTCCTCTCAGATAGAGACGACGGTGTATCGGGTTGTGCAAGAGGCTCTGACCAATGTGGCCAAACATGCGGAAGCCCGGAACGTGAGCATCCTTTTGGAGTACCGGGGAGACTCTGTAGTCTGTATCGTTGAAGATGATGGGCGCGGCTTTGACGTGGAGAAAGCCCTCAAGACGAACGACAGAAGAAGACTGGGGCTGTACGGCATGCAGGAACGGGTTTCCCTGGTAGGGGGCAAACTGGCTGTGGAATCCACTGCCGGTGTGGGCACCACCGTCTTTGTTGAGATCCCACTGGGTGTAGCACCCCAGCCGGAGTAGAGCCGTACTACTCACCTCGCTCGGCTCGGATTTGTCATCCAAGCCCAAGCCGCCAGATTACCAAATCCGGCGGGAGCAGGGTAGTTACGTAGAGCCAAACATTAAGAGGGTCGAGATGGACAAGATACGAATATTGCTGGCCGATGACCATGCGGTGCTACGAGCTGGCCTTCGGTTGCTGCTTAACAGCCAGAATGACATGGAGGTGGTCGGCGAGGCCGCCACCGGCGCCCAGGCCGTGGCTCAGGCTAGACAACTGCACCCTGACATCGTTCTCCTGGACATCACCATGTCCGGCGCTGATGGGCTGGACGCTGTGCGTGCCATTAAGGAGGACCATCCCGACACCAAAGTGCTGGCCTTGACCATGCATGACGACGAGAGTTACCTGCGTCACGTGCTGGAAGCAGGGGGTGCCGGCTACGTTCTGAAGAAAGCGGCCGACACTGAACTGCTGTCGGCCATCCGCGCTGTCCACCAGGGAGGGACCTTCCTGCACCCGCAACACGCCAAAGCTCTACTTGAGCCGGCCGTTGAGGCAGAAGAAGGAGCGGGGCGCTATGACCTTTTGAGTGAGCGAGAACAACAGGTACTCAAGTTGCTGGTGCTGGGCCACACCAATAAACAGATAGCCGAGCAGTTGTTCGTCAGTGTGAAGACGGTAGAAGCGTACAGGGCCCGAATCCAGGAGAAGCTTGGGCTAAGGGGGCGAGCGGCCCTGGTCCGGTATGCCCTCCAAAAAGGATTACTGGCTGGCGAAGAGGCGTAGACATTCCTTCAAACAACGCAGCCCAGCTTGCGAAGCGTCCCTCCTCGTTTCCTAAGGCAGAGAAAGGGGATTTTCCTGACCCCCAAGGCTGTTTTTTAGGACTTTCCCTGATAGACGCAACACCCCAGGTATGCTATAATAGAATCACTCCAGGAAACATAGGCAATGGCATCCTGCTATCAGTGGGTTGCAACGTATTAAGGAGGGATTCAAATGCTCACGTTAGAAATCATCGGGGTGTTGGGTGCTCTTTACGGCTTCTTCGTGTTAGCTACGCTAAAGGCCTACCGTGTAGGTGAGAAGGTAGAGACCGAGAAAAGCCGTCTGGCCCCACAGGAATTCGCCCAGGAACAATACCATACCATACCATAGGGGTGCACGGGGCCCAGTATTTCATGCCTTCTATGACCCTCGCCCCTGAGGGTTTCAGGGAATCTCTACGGCGTGAGGAACTCGATGTCAGGTGTCGAGTTCCTTTTTTTGGATAAAGGAATAGGGATATACCTGACAAAAGACAAAGCATCTTTAGGATTTTCCCCTCTAGACAAAACAGCGTTAAGCCAATATAATTGTTACGGACGGAACGCACTTATAACACTAGTTCTATAGTTTCATACCCAGCGGTCTGCTTATATGGCTGCCAAGCGAAATGCCAATCACCCGGAGGAAGGGGAGACTATCCAACGACCCGAAGCCCAGCGCTTCAGGGATTCTGTCCTGCCCAACGCCGAGGTTGAGAGGCAAGCCAAGGTATTTAATGCCCTGGGCAATGAAACACGATTGAAAATCTTGCGCTCCCTCCTGGACCATGGCGAAATGTGTGTTTCCGACATTGTGAAGAATGTTGGTGGGGCTGCCTCAACGGTAGCCCACCATCTGCATACGCTGGAGGATGCGGAGCTCATCCTCAGCCGACGCCGCGGCAGGTCTACCTACTACACCGTCCGCAAAGAAGAACTGGCCAAGTATCACACCTTTGAGGCTCCTCAGGCCTCCAGGGTGGGCGATAAGGCCGACGCCAAGGAGATCGCTGATGCCCCGCTGGGGGATGGTCATTGACCTGGACAAATGTACGGCTTGTCAGGCTTGCACGGTAGCCTGCCTGGCCGAGAACAATGTCCCTTTCACTGAGCCGGAGGAAGCAGCCTTGGGACGGGCCATATTCTGGCAGGAGGTGATCACCGAGATAGAGGGTGAGTATCCCTATGTCCGGGCCCGTTTCATCCCTCGCCCATGTCAGCATTGCGACAACCCGCCTTGTGTCAAGGTCTGTCCGGTGCAGGCTACCTACAAAGACGAGGAGGGGCTTGTCCTCCAGAGGTACGAACGGTGCATTGGCTGCCGGTATTGCACCGTGGCCTGCCCCTATGGCGTGCGCTACTTCAATTGGTATGAGCCCCATTGGCCTGAACCACTGGCCCAGTCGTTGAATCCCGATGAAGGTCCCTCTCCTGAGACCCGAGGAGGGCGCTCCGGCCCGGAAATCAGGCCCAGAGGGATCGTGGAAAAGTGCACTTTCTGCGTCCATCGGCTGGAGAAGGCCAGGCGCAAAGCCGAAGAAGAAGGCAGGGAACTGACCGACGCGGAGCTCGTTCTGCTGCCGGCCTGCAACCAGACCTGTCCGGCTTCGGCCCGCTACTTCGGTGACCTCGACGACCCCAATAGCGCCGTTTCCAGGCTGGCCGAAAGCCCGCGAGCTTTTCGCCTGCTGGAGGACCTCGGGACCGAACCCAAGGTGATCTACTTGAAGGCAGGAGGCTGACGTGAGGTACAAAGGGCCCAGCGAGGATGCTGCCCTGTTCCAGCCCATCGTGCGCACGGGCCTGCGCTTCTACGCCCTGCTGGCAGCTTTGTTCACCGTGGTCGCCTGGGGCGTTTCCGCCTACTATCGGCAGTTGACCCTGGGGCTGGGCGTGACAGGCCTGAACCGGCCGGTCTTCATGGGGGTGTACATCATCAACTTTGTGTTCTTCATCGGCCTGAGCCACGCCGGCACCTTGATCTCCGCCATCCTGCGCATTGTGGGAGCCGAGTGGCGACGGCCTTTCACCCGTGCCGCCGAGGCCATCACCGTTTTCAGCCTGCCTTTCGGCGCAGGCAGCATCATCATTGACATGGGGCGACCAGAGCGCCTGCTGAACGTGATCCAGTATGGCAGTTTCCGGTCACCCATCTTGTGGGACGTGACCAGTGTCTCCCTTTACCTGCTGTCCAGCCTCTTCTACTTCTACTTCGCCTTGATCCCGGACATCGCCTTGTGCCGAGATCGCCTCCAGGACGTGGGCTCGTTCCGCCAGAGACTGTATGAGATATTGGCTTTGGGCTGGACCGGCAGTGAGAAGCAGCATCGTCGCCTGAATGTGGTGATGAACATCATGGCCGTGTGGCTGACCATGCTGGTGGTCACGGTGCACACGGTGGTGTCGTGGATCTTTGGCATGACCATCGTGCCGGGCTGGCATACGGCCATCATCGGGCCTTACTTCCTGGTAGGGGCCATCTTCTGCGGTGTGGCGGCGCT
>JBBIJG010000192.1:0-1826 GCA_037446095.1 Caldilineae bacterium | reverse complement strand
ATATCAAGCCGGTCCACTTTCGGGCTCTGTCCCTCTTCTTACTGGCTTTGTCCCTGGTCTGGTTTTATTTCACCTTCGCCGAGTTCATCACGACTTACTATGGGAACGAACCGGCCCATATGGTGATTTTCAACGCCAAACTTTGGGGAGAATTTGCCTCTTCCTTCTGGCTCATGGCGTTGTTGTGCTTTGTGGTCCCCGTGGTGATCCTCGCCAACCCTCTCACCCGCACCATCACCGGGGCAGTGATTGCCAGTGTGAGCATCAATGTGGGCATGTGGTTGGAGCGGTACCTCGTTGTCGTGCCCTCCCTGACCCGGCCGCGGCTGCCCTATGGTATCGGAGGCTACAGGCCCACCTGGGAGGAATGGGCCATCACGGCCGGCTGTTTTGCCCTCTTTGCCTTTTTGTACGCTCTGTTCACCAAGGTGTTCCCGGTGATCGCCGTGTGGGAGGTTCACGAGGCCCGGGAGCGCAGCGTGCCCGAGGCTGTCGAACGGCTCAAGTCCTACATTCCAGGCCCGGCCTCAATGAGCCAGGAGTAGGGATAGAGAGACGGTCTTATGGCAGAAGGCGGGATCATTGTCCTGACGGCGGTAGCTATCGCCTTTGTGGCCTTCAGCTTCATGCTGTTCTGGATGACAAGGCCAGACGGTGAGTGAGGATGACCAGACTCAGCAGGCGTGGTTTTCTTAAGCTGACCGGCGCTGGGGCCGGTATGATCGGATTGTACAAGCTCGGTCTGGAGGGACCTATCTTAGAAGCCCTCACCCTGGGCCAGAGCCTCCCCACCGGGGGAGGTGGCGAAGAAACGTGGGTACCCGGCGTTTGCCGACTGTGCCCGGCCGGCTGTGGGACCCTGGTCCGGGTCGTCGAGGGACGGGCGGTCAAGATCGAGGGCAATCCCCTGAACCCCAACAACCAGGGCCGGCTTTGCCCCAGAGGACAGGCTGGCCTGCAGATACTCTACAACCCCGATCGCATCCGGGGGCCGTTGCAAAGGGTAGGCGCAAGGGGGAGCGGTGAGTGGCAATCCATTTCCTGGGATGAAGCCCTCAGCCTGGTGGCTGCCAAACTTAAGGCCATGCGAGATGAGGGCCAGCCCCACAGCCTGATCTTCATGCACGGCGCCAAGCCGGGCCTGATGCACGACCTCGTGACCAGGTTCTGCCAGAGCTTCGGCACACCGAACGCGGTGGAGATGTTGAGCATCACAGCCGGCGGCAGTGCCCCTTTGGTCCACTACCTGATGCAGGGCTGGAGGGCCCCCGCCGGATACGATTGGGAGAACACCAACTATCTCCTGAGCTTCGGCAGTGCCCTCCTGGAAGCCCGTCAGCCTTCGGTCAAGATGCTGCAGGCCTATAGCCGCTTGCGGAGGGGTCGGCCAGACCACAGGGCCAAAATCGTGCAAGTGGAGAGCCGTTTCTCCATCACTGCGGCCAAGGCGGATGAGTGGATCCCTATCGAGCCAGGCACGGAAGGCGCCCTGGCCCTGAGCATGGCCCGCCTGATCATCGAAGAGGGACTTTACGACCAGGACTTTATCGCGAACCACACCTTCGGCTTTGAGGATTGGACCGACGAAGAAGGGAAGGAGCACATAGGGTTCAAGACCCTAGTGCTGAGAAGTTACTCACCGGGGACGGTGTCAGCGGTAACGGGTATCCCTGCCGGGACCATCAAGCGGCTGGCGCGGGAGTTCGCCGCCACCAGGCCGGCTGTGGCCATTGGCGATGCGAGCTGGCAAACCAACGGCCTTTTCACCCAGATGGCGGTCCATGCCCTGAACGCTCTGGTAGGCTCTATAGATGTCCCCGGCGGGA
>JBBIJG010000191.1:5043-5841 GCA_037446095.1 Caldilineae bacterium | reverse complement strand
CCAGCAGGTCAATGTCGCCGACGGTGGCCTTCATGCGGCGCAGGCTGCCCGCGGCTGTGGCCCGCTGTACGGCCCGGCATCCGGCTTCCAGAGCGGTCAAGACCTCCTGGGCCACCGGCCAGGCCGTGCCCAGAGGGATGCGGTCGCTGCGCCGGTACAGGGCCTGAATGCCGGCCAGGATCTTGGCCTCAGACCTGGCACCCAAGCCGGGGAGTTGTCTCAGTTGACCCTGGCGGGCTGCCCGTTCCGCCTCGGCGACACTGGCGATACCCAACCGCTCCCAAAGGAGCTTGGCCGTCTTGGGACCGACGTCGGGGATGGCCAGCAATTCGACTACCCCGGCCGGGATCTCCTCCTGCAATTCCTCGTAATAACCCAGGCGTCCTGTGCTCAACAGCTCGTCCAGCTTTTTAGACAGGGCCGCGCCCACGCCGGGGATGTCCCGCAGCCTGCCCTCCCGCCAGACCTCGTTGATGTCCCGGCCCAGGTTGAGGATGTTGTCTGCCGCCCGACGGTAGGCTATGGCCTTGTAGACCACCTCGCCCTTGATCTCCAGGTAATCGGCAATATTCCGCAGGATCTGGGCGACTTCCCTGTTGGTCAGTGCCTTCTCAGCCATAGCATCTCCTCAAAACCGGCGCACGTTGGAACCGCCTGGAGCTCCTACCTGCTGGACCTGGATGGCGGATAATACTTCTTTGGCCAGAGGATCGGGATAGTCCTCGTCGTAGATCACCCGAGCGATGCCGGCGTTGACAATGGATTTGGCACACCAGGAGCAGGGATAGTGGGTGGTGT
>JBBIJG010000191.1:2959-4997 GCA_037446095.1 Caldilineae bacterium | reverse complement strand
AAAGTTGATGGCATTCTGCTCAGCGTGAGCACCCCGGCATAGCTCTGAGCGCTGGCCCGAGGGCACCCCCTGGCGAGCACAGCCAATGTCCAGGCAGTGGGGGTGGCCACTGGGGGCACCGTTGTAGCCGGTGGAAACAATCTGCTTGCCCTGGACGAGGACGGCCCCCACCTGACGGTGCAGACAGGTGGAACGCCTGGCCACCACGCGGGCTATCTCCATGAAGTAGTCGTCAAGCCCCAGGCGTTCAGGCATCGGCAGCGCCCTCTATACCTTCAAAGAAAGAAGGATATTTGGTTCTCAACTCTTCCCTCAAACCACCGAAAACGTTTGGGGCAATGGGGTAGATGTGTTCTAACATTCGCACGCAAACATCCCGAATTTCCCATTGCGCCGCCGGAGATATGCGAAGTCTAAAAACCCACAGAAGTTCCCGGAAGTTCATAGTAACCACGAGGCGGGTGCCGGTGGCCTGGGGCAGCAGGAATCGGGCATCTTCTTTCTTAATTCCCAGTGCCCGCAGGTCTCGGTAGGCCCCTTTCATCCGCCGGGTGAGATCGTCCCATATCTGCCTGGCTGCCGGGTGCCCGGCAATGCTGGGCGGCATGACGAACTCGGGATCGGTCAGAGAGACGTAGCGTTGCGACTCCTGGCTGTAACTGGCCAGCCTGTGACGGACGAGTTGATGGCTGCACGCCCGCGATATGCCGCTGATCTCGAACGTCGCCGAGGCATGCTCGATCAAACTCTCATGACCTTCACGGATGCGGGCCTGCAGGAACTGGCCCGGCTCACCCCGGCTCTCGCTGCGGTAGCATACCCTCCCCGCATGCTCCAAAAGCTCCTCCGGTGTCCCCTTGCCTCGCAGGTATTGGGTGACAGCGATCAGTTCAACTTTCATCTCGGTCTTTCCCGGCAAATCCGTCGTGGGTAGCCTCTCCGTCGAGTGTTACCGAGCATTTTACCGCTGAGAACGCCGAGTTTTTCTCCTTACCATTTCTCAGCAGCCTCCGCGTGCTCTGCGGTTCAAACGCCCACACTCAAGAGGGAGACTACCTCTGTCGTGGGGCGCGGCAGAAAGGCCTGGCCTCTCGGCCTTACCTGCCGGCTGCCAGCGCGTAGCGCAGGATGAGGCCGTGCACCACCTGCTCCACCGGCGCTTTGTCGTCGGTGAAAACCACGGTTGACTCTTTCACCTCCCGGATGTGGCCCTGGGTCCGCTGGACGACGTCCAGCAGCAGGGGGTTGTCCATCAAAGCCACGTTGGCCTCAAAGTTGGCCAGTTTCGTCGGCTTTACGGTGCCCACCACCAGGCTGTTGCCCAGTTCGCTGCCGTCATCCGGCGTGTCAATGACATAGACGCTGGGGAAGACGTCCTTCATGGTGCTGGCCAGCACCTCCACCAGGCTGTAATCCGTGTGGGTGCGGCCGACATTGATGACGGCCACCCCCTCCTCGGTCAGGTGGTCACGCACCTCCATGAAGTACTCCCGGGTGGTCAGGTGGAAGGGGATGTAAGGGGGGCGGTAGGCGTCGGTAGCCACCACATCGTACTTCTTCGGGCTGTGGCTCAGGAAGTAGCGGCCATCCTGGGTGATGACGTTGAAATTGGGCTCGTTCATGGCAAAGAACCGGCGTCCCACAGCCACGATGCGGGGGTCAATCTCGGCTCCGTCAATGGGGATGGGCCCGTAGACAGCCGTATACTGCTTGGCGATGGTCCCAGCCGCCGAGCCGATCAGACAGAGGCTATCCACCTGATCGGCGGTGTAAGGGGGGTCGTTGAAGTAGGGGACCACCAGGAAGAAATCCCATATCCCGTAGGTCAGAATTTCATGGGGGTTGTAGACCGAGTGGAGCCCCATGCCCTCGTTGAGGTGTAGGTTGATGTCGTCCCCCCGCCGAATCACCTGGATGTAGTTGTAGGCCGATTCCGTCTCGTAGACCAGACCCGGTGAGGCTTTGATGGCCCCGGCGGGAACAAAAAGGATCAGCGCCAGAAGGATCGCCAGCAACAGGGCATAGAGCAGGGTCCGGC
>JBBIJG010000191.1:0-2927 GCA_037446095.1 Caldilineae bacterium | reverse complement strand
CCGGGCCAGGGCGAGGATGGACAAGACCAGCAGAACCAGCGAAAAAGTCAAGAAGGTGTTCCGGGTGCCGATGTTGGGGATGAGGACGAGGACAGGGGCGAAGGTCCCGATGATGCTGCCCAGGGTGGACAGGGCATAGATGGAACCGGCGATGTTGCCGGCCGAACCCACCTCACGCATGGCCAGGCGGATGGCAAAGGGTGAAACACAGCCCAGCAGGGTGACGGGAAAGGCGAAGAGGAGGATGACGCCGAAGAGGGAGCCCATCAGGATGCCCAGGCTGTAGTGGGCAAAGCCCAGGACCGACCAGCGCAGGATCGGTTTGGCCACAAAGGGCACCAACCCGATGGCGAACCCGGCCCAGGCGGTGATCTGGTAGAGGACCCTTTCGTGAGGGTGACGGTCGGCCCAGCGGCCGCCGATGTAGTAGCCCACGGTCAGGTAGATAAGTACCAGGCCGATGAGGTTGGCCCAGATGATGAGGGAGGTGCCAAAGTAAGGTTCCAAAAGCCGCGAGGCCGATAGCTCCACGGCCAGGCTGGTCATGCCGCTGACGAAAACGATCAATAGAAGGTAGGCTCGATTAGTTTTCACGCGGGGTCTCCTTTCATCAGGCTACTTTGCGTGCAGTCATTCCTTCGGGGCCTCTGGGGGATACCGTTCGGGCACAATGGCAACAGGGGCTCTTCAGGTGATCTGGGGTTGGGAACCAGCTTCTTCTCTACCGGCGAAATATGCCAATCCATCTCCTCTAATGGAATGGCTCCAAGCAGCGGTCGTGCCCCCCGAGGGAGCTCAATGACCTGGACGCGGGTCGTTCGGCCTTGGACCTCCACTTCGGCGATGCCCATAACCCGATATTCATGTTCGCCACCATCGGCCGTGTATACACGTACCCGGCCCAGTTCCATCAGTTTGAGCCTTTCAACAAGCTCCGCCGGCAGGGACAATTGGACTGCACCGGAGTCCACCAGCGCCTGGCAGACGATATCCTCTTCCCGCTCTGCTTCAGGCAGAAAACGGTTTTGCCAATTTCGCACCTTGATCTGAACCTCAAAAACGCCCATTAAATGGTCCCCATGAATGCTGCGCTTCACGTGTTCTCCATTCACCACAAAGACACAAGTGTCTTCGGGCTTTGGTTAATTTTGAGCCTGGCGGGGGGACGGTAAACAGATACCCGGCAGGCTCTGGCTGTTGGAACATGCACGTTTATTATACCCTCTTTGGTTAACTTTAGCAAACATGGACCAGCCTCAATCGGGTTCTCTCTAACGACTGAAGTCGTCACTACAAACGCTTTTCAGTCCAGGGCCATCGGCGTGAGTTCGCCCCGCAGAACCCGCTGCCAGTCCTCCAACGCCTGGTGGTCGCTGCGGAAGGCCAGGTCCGCGGGCAGCTCGTGGGGCGCGAACCAGGCCAGTTCCGAAACGTCGCTGGCCGGATGCGCTTCGCCGCTCACCACCTCGGCCAGGTAGTGGACGTTCAGCGTGTACTCGTCCTCAGCGCCGTAGGTGTCCACATAGATACCCAGCAGGGCTGTAAGCCGGACGCGCAACCCCGTTTCCTCCTCCACCTCCCGCACCGCACATTCAGCCGGATGCTCTTCCGCTTCCAGGAAGCCTCCGGGGATGTCCCAGTACCCGCAGAAAGGCTCAACCGCCCGCCGTACCAGGAGCACCTGCCCGTCCTGGACCACCAGCACACAGGCGCAGGGCTTGGCGTTTTTGTAGTGTATCCGCCCGCAGCGGAGGCAGACCTGGCGTTCTCGCCCTTCTATGTATTTTTGTGCCAAAGGTCCCCCACAGCGGGGGCAAAAAGCGTCTCGGCTCATGGTCATCAAACTCCTCAGGATGGTCATAGCCCTTTGATCGCCGAAGGTCTCCTGACCGAGGCGGTAGGCCCGATGGGATACCTTCGCCCATTGGGTGGACACCTTCACCCAGCGGGGGCTTTGCCATACTATACCACAATTGGCCTCCAAAATCAATGCGGTTTCCTTAAAATTTTGCCGGGGGGTCCAGTGGCCCTTGACAGATCCCGCCACCCGTAATATAATATATGATATACCGCGAGGGGAGAGGCCATGGAGCCTGTCTTTCAGTTGCCCAAAATCACCGAGCCCGTATCTCTCAAGGATAAAGCCTACAACGCCATCAAAAGCGCCATCCTGTCCCTCCAGCTCAAACCAGGCGCCCCTCTGGTGGAAAGCGAACTGGCCCAGCAATTGGGCATCAGCAAGACCCCGGTTCGAGATGCCCTGCTGGAGCTGGAACGGGAGGGGTTCGTCACCAAGGTGCTTTTCAAGGGCACTTACGTCACCGAAGTCACGTTGAAGGATGTCCGTGAGATCTTCCAGGTGCGAGCTGTTCTGGAGGGACTGGCGGCTCGCCTGGCCGCTCCCCTCTTCTCCCCTCAGGAATTGGATCAGATGGCCGAGAACCTGGCTGCCGCCGAGGCTGCCCTGGCCGAGGGTAACCTGGACCTCTGCTCCGAACGAGGCAAGCGGCTCCACGATGCCATCATCAACAAAGCTGACAACCAGCGCCTGACCCTGATCATCCGCAACCTGGATGATCACGTCCAGCGCTTCCGCCTACTGTCCGACCAGATCAGTGGCCGGCTTAATAAATCGGTCAAGGAACATCGCCGGGTCCTGGAGGCCCTGCGCCAGCGGGACCCGGCTGCAGCTGAGCAGGCCATGCGTGACCACCTGTTCAGCGTATTGCGGGATTTATCCGCGCCCGAAGAGCCGGGAAGCGAAACGTGAAGCGTAGGGAGGAGGGTGGTGATGCGACTTAACGGCGGCCAGCTTGTGGTGGAAATGCTCAAAGCCTATGGGGTGCAGTATGTCTTTGGCGTCCCGGGTGATACCGGCCTGGTTTTATACGATGCCCTCTGTCAGGCCCAGGCGCGAGGGGAGATCA
>JBBIJG010000190.1:766-5865 GCA_037446095.1 Caldilineae bacterium | reverse complement strand
CTTGCCAGGCTGTCCGGGCAGGCTGGCCAGCCTGCCCCACGGGTTTTCGGATGGGCACTAAGAGGTGCGCGTGAGGTAAGCTTTAGGAGGTTATCAGTGAACCTTCCATTGCCTGCTTTCGTCAGGCGCAATGTGGGGATCACACTTATACTTGTTGCCTTTGCCGTGCTGGGGGTTCTCTATAGCGTCGTCACTCCCCTGGCCGAGGCACCCGATGAGGACTGGCACTATGACTATGTCAAGTACATAGCCGATGGACGCGGTCTGCCGGTGTTGCATTTTGACCCTTCAAAGAACATCGTGTATGGCACGGTAGGCCACCATCCACCGCTTTACTATGGCCTGTCTGCCCTCCTCACCTTCTGGATCAACACAGACGACGCCGAGAGCCTGTTGTGGGACAACCCACATTTTCTGGCCGGCAGGGCAGACGCTCTCGGAAACAAGAACCGCATCATTCACACCGAGGCTGAGGCTTTCCCCTACCGAGGCACGGCTCTGGCCATGCACATTGTCCGCCTGCTATCGGTGCTGTTCAGCGGGATCACCGTGCTGGCCACTTATCTCATCGCTTTGGAGCTCTTTCCTGACTGGAGATCCCTGGCCCTGGGCGCAGCCGCTCTCAACGCCTTCAATCCCCAGTTCCTCTTCATCGGGGCCAGGATCAGCAACGACACGGCGGTGACGGCCTTTTCCGCGCTGGTGCTGCTGGGCACGGTCAGGCTCTTGAAGCGGGGAGCGACTAGGGCGCGGCTCATCTGGCTGGGAGTGACCCTGGGCCTGGCTCTGCTCTCCAAGATCAGCGCCCTGGCTCTCCTGCCCCTGGTGGCTGTGGGCCTGGCTATCCGGGCGATCCGTCAACGCTCCTTCGCTTCCCTGGTCAAATGGGGCCTGGTCGTTTTCTCCCTGGCCTTCCTGATAGGCTGGTGGCCCTATCTGCGGAACTGGCTTCTCTACCGCGACCCTCTGGCCACCAACGTGTGGTTGGCTACCGTGAATTTGCGTCTGCCCACCCCCAGCCTCCTGGAGCTCACCGAAGAATTCTGGGGGCTGGAAATTTCCTTTTGGGCCGTCTTTGGCTGGATGAACATCCTCGTCCACGAGGCTATCTATCAATCCCTGGCGGTGATGACGCGCCTGGCTGCCCTGGGCCTTTTGCTCCTCGCCGTCAGGCAGTGGGGCCGCCTCATGCCTCACGTTTCACGCTTCACGTTTTACGCTTTGCGTCTTACGTCTTCGGCCCAACTCGGCCTGCTGCTGCTGGGGCTGTGGTTTGTCCTGACCTTTGGCTCTTTGCTGCGCTTCATGCAGATTCAGTTTGGCGCTCAGGGCCGCTACCTGTTCCCGGCTATCCCGGCTATTTCTATCTTTATCATCCTGGGACTCAATCAGTTCGTGCCACGGCGGTACAGCGGGGTGTTGGCCGCTGTGATCGGCGGGGCGTTGTTCCTCCTGGCCGCCATCTGTCCATTTGTCTACATCGCTCCGGCCTATGCCAGGCCGCCTGTCATCGCCGCCGGAGACATCCCCGCCGAGGCCCATCGCCTCGACATCACCTTTGGCGACCAGTTCAGGCTGCTGGCCTGCCAACTGGACAAAGGAGCGGTCAAACGAGGCGATCCCCTGAGCGTCACCTTGTACTGGCAACCGTTGACCGAGATTGAGCGGAACTACAACGTGTTCATCCACGTCCTCGGTCGCGACGAGCAGGCCATTGCTCAGGTGGACACTTATCCTGGCATGGGTTCTTACCCCACCAGCCTGTGGCCGGTTGGGGGGGTGATAGAAGACACCTACAGAATGTATGTTCTGCCCGCATCCAAAGCGCCCAGCCGCTTCCGCGTGGACGTGGGCGTCTACGACCGCTCCACAGGCGAGGTCCTGCCCGCTTTCGACCGGGACGGGCACCTTCTCCGCGGCATCACCGTGGCCCAGGGCAAAGTGACCACCCGCCAGAAGCCGCGCTACTCGGGGTACACGCCGGTGGCTTTCGACCTGGCAGGACAAGTGTCGCTGACCGGTTACAAGATAGATAAAACCGAGGTCGGAGCTGGCGAGACCATTGAGGTCGCCCTGTACTGGCAGGCTCAGAAGAAGATGGCCGAGGACTATACCGTGTTCGTCCATCTGGTGGATGAGGAAGGCACCATCTGGGGGCAGCACGACAGCCAGCCCCTCAACGGTTATTACCCCACCTCCTTCTGGGACCAGGGTGAGCTCGTCAAGGATGAGCACGCTTTCACTGTCAGGGAGGATGCTCTACCAGGAGCGTACCGCATCGAAGTGGGGATGTATCGGCTGGCCGACGGACAACGCCTGGCCATCGTGGACCAGGACGGGCAAGTATTGGATGATAAGGTTCTATTAAGTGAAATTGTGGTTAAGGGAGAGTGATTCCCAATACAGATGATTCCTCAAGGAAGATGGAATGAATAGAAAGAGACTTTTGGACCTGGCCAAGGTCGTCGTGAGTTTGATTCTAATCGTCCTTTTGTTAAGGGAGATCGGTTGGCGGGAGACCCTGACCAAGCTTCTCCAGGCGCATCCGGGCTACCTGCTGGCTGCTCTGGTCGTGGCCCTGCTGGGGGTAGTGGTCAGGGCCTACCGCTGGCAGGTACTGCTCTCGGCTCTGGAGGTTGAGGTGCCCCTCGGGCACTTGACGGCTCTCTACTTCATCGGCTTCCTTTTCACCAACGTGCTGCCCACCGGCTTTGGCGGCGACCCCGTCCGCATGTACGAGTTGTCGAGGTGCACTCATCGGGCCGCGGAATCGGCTGGCACGGTCCTGGCCGACCGCTTCTTCGGCCTCATCGTCTTGCAGGCTATGGCCGTAGTGGCCCTGCCTTTCAGCTACCGGCTGGTCGAGCCGTGGATGATCGCCTTCACCATGCTCCTTTTCGTGGGAAGCCTGGTCTCGGTGTGGCTTCTCCTCAACCGGCGGCTGTGGCAGAGCCTGGGGGAGCGCCTGAAGCCCCTGGCATCGCTGGGTCGGGGACAAGGCTCTGCTCTGGGCAAAGGGAAAGCAGCAGGAATCGTCACCGGGCTCAAACGACTCTACGAGTCCCTTTGCGGCTACAGTGCCCCTGCGGTCGGCAAGACCCTGGGCGTATCGCTGGTCTTCAACATCCTGCTGATCACCATGAATTACCTGATTGGCCTGTCCCTGGGTGCGCCAGTCCCGCTCTGGTACTATTTTCTCTTTGTGCCCATCACCTCCATTGTCACCCTGTTGCCCGTATCTTTCGCCGGCCTGGGGGTGAGAGAGGGAGCCTATGTCTTTCTCTTCACCCAGGCTGGCATGCACCGGGAGACGGCGCTGTCGCTGTCGCTGTTGGTTTACGTCATCAGCATCTTCACCCCGGGCCTGATTGGTGGGGTCATCTACGTGTTGAAGGGAGCAAAGGATTATGCAGCAGAGGAAGGATGAAATCGAACTCTCTATCGTCATCCCCCTCTTCAACGAGGAAGAGAATGTGGAACCTCTCTACGCCCAACTCAAGGAGGCATTGGAACCCCTGGAGCGGAACTATGAAATCATCATCGTGGACGATGGCAGCACCGACCGGAGCTTCGAGCGGCTGAAGGGTCTCCACGCCCAGGACGAGCGGCTGAAGGTGATCCGTTTCCGCCGCAATTTTGGCCAGACGGCTGCTTTCGCCGCCGGCTTCGACTATGCCCGGGGTCAGGTGGTCGTCACCATGGACGCCGATTTGCAGAACGATCCGGCTGACATCCCCAGGCTCCTGGAGAAGCTGGAGGAGGGCTACGACGTGGTCAGTGGCTGGCGGGTGGAACGCTGGAAGAGCGCCTGGTTGACGCGGCGACTGCCCTCGCTGGTGGCTAACCGTCTCATCTCGGAGACCACCGGGGTGCGCCTGCATGACTATGGTTGTTCCCTCAAAGCCTACCGGAGCGAGGTGGTGAAGAACATCAACCTCTATGGCGAGCTCCACCGTTTCATCCCGGCCATGGCCAGTTGGATGGGCGTCTCGGTGGCTGAGGTACCGGTTAACTATCGGCCCCGGCAATTTGGTCGCTCCAAATACGGCAGCCTCAGACGGACCATCAAGGTGATCCTTGACCTGCTCACCGTCCGCTTTCTGCTCAGCTACTCCACCCGTCCCATCCACATCTTTGGCGCCCTGGGGCTGGCCATGGCGGGTGTGGGGGGTGTTCTGGGCCTCTATCTTTCCGGTGTCAAGCTGCTCCTGGGGGAGGATATTGGCAATCGCCCCTTGCTGTTGCTGGCCGTTCTGCTCATGGTCCTGGGCGTGCAAATGATCACCATGGGGCTTTTGGGAGAGCTCGTGGTGCGCACCTATCACGAGAGCCAGGGCAAGCGTATTTACGTGGTCAGGGAGATGCTAGAGTGAGGAGAGAGTATCGGACAGCAGATGGCACGGTAGGCGGTAGTGGAGCAATTGCAATGGGCACTCAGGGGTCTGTCATCTCAAAAGTGAGCATTTTCCCATCGAGGGTGATTCTGAAATGGTTCAGTACATCCCGTTCTAACAGCCCATCGGCTCGACGCAAGGCAACGACTTCGAGGAGTGGGATGAGATACCCCTCTACTTCGAGAGCGACGAAATAGCTCTGAATGTCTCGCGTAGCACCATCGTAACCATGAGTTTGTACTTCTCTGGCCGGAATAAGCCGCAATTCATCGGCTACTTTCTCAGGAATCACGGAGATGTCGGCTCCGCTATCGAGCTTGCCTCGAATACGCCTGGTTTGTTCGTGGTCAGAGGGGTGCAAAATCAGTACGTCCACAGATGGGGCAGGGGGGTGGACACTGGTCTCTTAACGGGGCATCAGCTTATTACCTCGGGAGAGGGGATCTCGTACACCGTCGGTTTTTCCTCAACCTTCTGGATGTAGATAGGCACGTAGCCGAATTTGTTGTAGACTCTCCGAGCCAGTTCGCAATTATCTACATCCGAGTCAACGACCTGACCATCCAGAACGGCAACGAATTGACCTCTGTGTGTCTTCAAAAGTTGGTCCCGTAACCGGTGGAAGGCCTCTCTCTCTTTCTGCAGAGCGGAGAGTTGCCGCTGTCTTTCAGGGCGACTCGCCTGCCAGGTAACGAATTCCCGGTA
>JBBIJG010000190.1:0-749 GCA_037446095.1 Caldilineae bacterium | reverse complement strand
CCTCAATGGGAATGATGGCCGCCAGTGGTCGGCCCCCTCGCTCGATGATGATAGGCTCCTGGCCTAGTTGAGTCTCATCGAGAGCAAGGGAATAGGTTGCATGAGTTTCTTTAAGACTAATCGTTTTAGTCACGATTTATCACCTCATGAATAGTATATGCCAAAGCGCGATTCGTGTCAAACTCTTGTTCAGGTTCTCTGAAAGTTAAATCGAGCATGGGATAACCTTCCTATGTCACGCCAACGGAATCTGGTGATAATCATCCTTTTGCTACTGGTCGCCTTTGCTTTGCGTCTCTATCGGCTCGATTTCCAGGACGTCTGGTGGGACGAGGCACGCAACATTGACGTGGCCAGCCGCAGCCTAGCCGTCATCGCCACAGCCAGGGAGATGGACATCCATCCTCCCCTGTACTTCTACACCCTTCACCTCTGGATGCTGGGAGCCGGGCGCAGCGAGTTCGCCGTGCGCTTCCTGTCCGTCTTTTCTCCCTGCTCACCATCCCCCTGCTCTATCGCTTCAGTGTGTCCATGTCTCAAATCTCAAATCTCAAATCCCAAATCCCAAATGGCCTGCTGGCCGCCACCATCGCCGCCTTCGCCCCCTTCTACGTTTCTGAGGCCCAGGAGACCAGGATGTACACCATGGCCATTTTGCTGACCATGGCCTCGGCCTATTTCCTCTACCGGGCCTGCCAAGAGGATGGTCGGCTCCTGTGGGCCGGCTACGTGCTGACCTCGGCTCTGAG
>JBBIJG010000189.1:0-5873 GCA_037446095.1 Caldilineae bacterium | reverse complement strand
AAAACCATGCGCGAGCTTATTTTCCAGGAGATGACAGAGGAATGGAAAGCTGCTTACGAAGCCGGCATCTTTACCGAATTCATGGAGCAGCGATCTCCCGGCCACACTGTCCTGGACGACAAAATCTACCACAAAGGGATGCTCGATTTCAAGCGAGACATTCAGCGCAGCCTGGACAACCTGGACTACTTTAACGACCCAGAGGCTTACGACAAGCAAGAGGAGCTCAAGGCCATGAGCATCTGCGCCGATGCCTTGATCCGCTTTGCCGAACGCCACGCCGAAAAAGCCCGGGAGTTAGCCGCGCAGGAAACGAACCCGCAGAGGAAGAAAGAACTGGAACGCATCGCCGAGGTCTGCACCCACGTCCCGGCTCATGCCCCTCGGGATTTCTGGGAGGCGTTGCAATATTACTGGTTCGTCCACTTGGGCGTGACCACAGAGCTGAACCCCTGGGATGCCTTCAACCCCGGCAAGCTGGACCAGCATTTGTATCCTTTCTACAAAAAGGGCCTGGAAGAGGGAACCCTCACCCGAGAACAGGCCGAAGAGCTACTGCAGTGTTTCTGGATCAAGTTCAACAACCAGCCTGCGCCACCCAAGGTGGGGGTCACTGCCGCCGAGAGTAGCACCTATACTGACTTTGCCCAGATTAACCTGGGAGGCGTCAAGCCGGACGGCTCTGATGCTGTCAACGAGGTGACCTACCTGATCCTGGACGTGATCGAGGAGATGCGTCTGTTGCAGCCCAGCTCTTCCATCCAGGTCAGCAAAAAGAACCCCGATCAATTCATCAAGCGGGCGGCCAGGATCATCCGTACGGGTTTCGGCCAGCCTTCGGTGTTCAACAGTGACCTGGTCGTTCAGGAGATGGTCCGGGTGGGCAAGTCTGTCGTAGATGCACGGTGTGGTGGCACCAGTGGCTGTGTGGAGACCGGCGCCTTTGGCAAAGAGAACTATAACCTGACCGGCTACCTCAACATGCCTAAGGTGCTGGAAATTACCCTGAACAACGGCGTTGACCCACGGACGGGCCGCCGCATCGGGCTGGAGACAGGCGACCCGACCCGGTTTAAGACCTTTGAGGAGCTCTTCGCCGCCTACGAGAAGCAGTTGAACTACTTTGTGGACATCAAGATCCGAGGCAACAACGTGATTGAGAGGTTGTACGCCAGGTACATTCCTGCGCCGTTCCTCTCGTTGTTGATTGACGATTGCATTGCCAGGGGCAAGGATTACCATGATGGTGGGGCGCGGTACGACACGAGCTACATTCAAGGCGTGGGCCTGGGGACGATGGCCGATGCCCTGACAGCCATCAAATACCACGTCTTCGACCGGAAAACCCTGACGATGGAGGCCCTGCTGGCTGCTCTCCGAGACAACTTTGAGGGCCATGAGCGGGTGCGCCAGATGCTCTTGAACAAGACGCCCAAGTACGGCAACGACGACGACTATGCCGACCAGGTCATGGTGGCCGTGTTTGAAGCCTATTTCAAAGCTATAGACGGGCGCCCGAATACTCGAGGCGGGACCTACCATATCAACCTGCTGCCCACCACGGTTCACGTTTACTTTGGCTCGGTGGTAGGAGCCACGCCCGATGGGCGCAGGGCCTGGACACCCCTTTCAGAAGGCGTTTCACCCGTGCAGGGAGCGGATCGGTCCGACAGCGGTCATCAAATCGGTGGCCAAGATGGACCACGTCCGCACCGGCGGCACATTGCTCAATCAGAAATTCACCCCCCAGCTCCTCAAGGACGACACGGGCCTGGACCAGTTGGTTCAATTGATACGGACCTATTTCAAACTGGACGGTCACCACATCCAGTTCAACGTCGTGGACGCGGCCACGCTGCGCGCGGCCCAGAAGAACCCCGAACAGTACCGGGACCTGATCGTGCGTGTGGCCGGCTACAGCGATTACTTCTGCGACCTCAGCAAGGTGTTGCAGGACGAGATCATCGCCCGTACGGAACACCAGTCATTTTAAAAGCCAGCGAGTGGGGTCGCGCCTAGGAGCCTGTCGGAGAGACATTCTGGAGTGGAGGCTTCAGCCGGAATCTGGCCATTGCACCGGCTAAAGCCTCCGGGGCTCCAAAAACGCTTCATCTGGTTTACTCCGACAGGCTGCTAGAGGGCCTTCACGACCCAAAAGCGCAAAACACGCCCACGCCGAGCATATCACCAGGCGAGGGCGAGGTCACGGCCGGCCCGGGTAAACTGGGATGCCTCCTCACTTCTCAGTGGGGGCTTCGTTACCCCATTTTAAGGCAGGAACAGGATGAAGTTAGAAGGCAGAGTGGCCCTCATCACCGGGGGCAATTCAGGCATCGGACGGGCTACGGCACTCCTCTTCGCTCAGGAAGGGGCCAGGGTAGCCATCGCCGCCCGCGACAAAGACCGGGGTCAGGAGACGGTGAACGCCATCACCATGGCCGGGGGGCAGGCTGTTTTCATCGCCTGTGACGTGCGCCTGGCCTCAGACTGCCAGCAGGCAGTGCGGAAGACGGTCGAGGCTTTCGGCCACCTCCATATCCTTTTCAACAACGCCGGCCTCATCTATCGCGCCAGGACCGTGCTCGAAACGTCTGAAGAAGAGTGGGATGGGACCATGGACACCAACGTCAGAGGGGCCTTCCTGATGTCCAAATACGCCATCCCCGAGATGATCAAAGCCGGAGGCGGGGTGATCATCAACAACGCTTCCTACTTCGGCCTGGTCGGTGGTCAGGGTGTGGCGGCCTACTGTGCTTCCAAAGGGGCCCTGGTGCTGCTGACCAAAGCCATGGCCCTGGACCACGCCCCTCAGAACATCCGGGTCAACTGCCTTTGCCCAGGCAGCGTGGACACGCCGATGCTGCAGCGTGAGATGGAGGAGATGGGCGGCGAGGCAGTCGTGCGCTCTGCCTTTGAGGCCAAGCACCCCCTGGCTCGCATCTGCACGCCAGACGAGGTGGCCAGGGCAGCCCTTTACCTGGCCTCCGAAGATGCAGCCTTCATCACCGGGGCTGCTCTGGTCATAGATGGCGGACTGACGGCCGGCTAACCAGGCCAGGCTCGATTCACCAGCCACGCTCATAAGTCCTTTCCCCGCCGGGTGTGCACCGCTACCTCTGGTCGGCAAAGGAAACGGGACCTCTCACGGAAATGGTATAGGGAGGGTAGAAGATGAGCGTTCAATTGCAAATCAGCACATCCCAGAAAACAGAATTCGTTGACATCACTCCCGAAGTGGAGAGAGTGGTAAGGGAAAGCGAGGTGCAAAACGGCCTCTGTCACATCTTTGTCCCGCACACCACGGCCGGTGTGACCACCAACGAGAACTGGGACCCTACGGTGAGAGAGGATTTGCTCCATGTGCTCGATACCCTCGTCCCGGCGAGCGGTCGCTACCGGCACGCCGAAGGCAATGCGCCAGCCCATATCAAAGCCAGCCTGATGGGTTCCTCACAAACCCTCGTCATCGAGAATGGACGCCTGGTTTTGGGCTCCTGGCAGGGCGTTTTCCTGGCTGAATTCGACGGCCCACGACGACGACGGGTGCTGGTCAAAGTGGTGCCCGATGCTGCCCCACAGCCTCTGGCCGAAGGAAGAAGATAAGTGGACCTCACCGCCGTTCTGGAGCGGATCTTGCCGAAAGTAACCCGGCCCGCGCGCTATACAGGCGGCGAATGGAATAGCGTCGTCAAGGGTTGGGATCAAGCCAGGGTGAAAGTGGCTCTGGCCTACCCTGACATCTACGAGGTAGGGCTGCCCAGCCTGGGCCTGATGATCCTCTACGACATTCTCAATCGCGAAGACGACATCCTGGCCGAACGGGTCTATGCCCCCTGGGTTGATATGGAAACGGCCATGCGCCAGGCGGGCCTTCCCCTCTTCAGTCTGGAGTCGCGCCGCCCCCTGGTGGATTTCGACATCCTCGGCTTCTCCCTGCCCTACGAGTTAGACTACACCAATATCCTGACCATGCTGGCTCTGGCTGGCATCCCGCCTCTGGCCACAGAGCGCGGCGATGACGCCCCCCTCGTCATCGGCGGTGGGAGCGGCGCTTACAACCCTGAACCCCTGGCCGATTTCTTTGACCTCTTTGTCATCGGAGAGGGCGAAGAAGTGCTGTTGGAATTGGTAAGGGCTTACGGGCAGTGGAAAAAAGGAAGGAAAGGCGGGAGAGAGGCGTTTCTGCGCCGGGCGGCCCTCATTGAGGGCATTTACGTGCCCCGCTTCTACGAGGTGACCTATCACCCCGACGGCACGGTGGCAGGCATTGAGCCCCTGGTGCCAGAGGCCAGACCTGTTATCACCAGGCGCATCGTGGCCCCCTTGCCACCCGCCCCTACCCGGCTCATCGTGCCTTACATCGAAGCCGTGCACGACCGGGGCGTGATCGAAATACAACGGGGCTGTACTCAAGGTTGCCGCTTCTGTCAGGCGGGGATCATCTACCGCCCGCTGCGCGAGCGCCCCCCAGAGGAAGTGCTGGACACCGTCGCTGAGATCCTGAAAAGCACCGGCTACAACGAAATCGGCCTGGTTTCCTTGAGCAGCACCGAGTACAGCCAGATCAAACCCCTGCTGCAAGAACTCACCTCCCGTTACCGGGATCAGCCCATAGCCATCTCCCTGCCCTCCCTGCGCATTGATTCTTTTTCGGTGGAGCTGGCCGGGATGCTCCAGACACGGCGCAAGACGGGCCTCACTTTCGCCCCAGAGGCTGGCAGCCAACGCCTGCGGGACGTGATCAACAAAAAGGTGACCGAAAAGGACCTTCTGGACACAGCCGAGGCAGCCTACAGCAGTGGGTGGCAACGCATCAAGCTCTACTTCATGATCGGTTTGCCCACGGAGACGGTGGAAGACGTGCACGCCATCGTGGCCCTGGTCCAGAAGGTGATGGCTGTAGGGCGTCGGCACCAGGGCCGCAGAGCCCGGTTGAGCGTCAGCGTGGCCACCTTCATCCCCAAACCTCATACCCCCTTTCAATGGATGCCCCTGCTCGACGAGGCAAACCTGGCAGAGCGTCTCAGCGTGCTGCGGAAAGGTTTACGGGGCGAGGGCATCCACCTCAGTTGGCCTGATCCCCAGAGCAGCCGGCTGGAGGCAGCCCTCTCCCGGGGTGACCGGCGGCTAGGGCAGGTCATCCAGCGGGCCTGGCAGTTGGGAGCCCGGTTCGATGCCTGGAGCGAGGTCTTCGACCCACAGCTCTGGGCGCGCGCTTTCGCCGAGGCGGGCCTGGACCCCGACTTTTACGCCCGTCGGGAACGCCCCTTGAATGAAGTTCTGCCCTGGTCTCACATTGACCCAGGAGTCAGGACCGCGTTCCTGGCCTCCGAGTGGGAAAGCAGCTTAAGAGGCGAAACCTCGCCAGATTGTCGGGTGCGCTGCCTGAACTGCGGGATTTCAGCCCGACGCCGAACTGCCCCAGCCTCAGGCTACGGCTATTGCCAGATAAAGGAGTAGGGCCGGACATCCTGGGCCTTGATATGGGAATCCTGGCCGCCATGGGCATCGTACTGCTGGCGTGGGTTGCCTTTCGCTTCAAGAAAACGCTGGAGTGCAATAGCCCAGGCCCCGAACCCTCAGTGTTTGCCCCCTTGACAAGTCCTGCTTTTGGGTGTATAATGAGTGTGGGCTCATTTATATGGGTGAGGGCTCAATCATAAGAAGGGAGGCCAAATGCCTGCTTCTCCAGACCCCATCCGAGAGCAACTGATCGAAGCGCGGCGCAACCAGATCCTCGATGCGGCCGCTGCGGTATTCGCCGAGAAGGGCTTTCACCGTGCTACTACCAAAGAGATCGCTGAGGCTGCCGGCGTGTCGGAGGGGACCATCTATAACTATTTCACCAGCAAGGAGGATCTGTTGGTGGGCAT
>JBBIJG010000188.1:0-5903 GCA_037446095.1 Caldilineae bacterium | reverse complement strand
AGACACCCACCTCACCTCACGAGCACTTTTTCGTGGCCAGCGAGCTTAAGCGTCTGGGAGTGCAATGGGTCAGCCTGGCCCCCCGCTACGTGGGGTGCTTTGAGAAGGGCGTGGACTATATCGGTGATCTGGCCCAATTTGAGGCCGAATTCATCCAACACGTAGCCATCGCCCGGCACCTCGGCCCTTACAAGCTGAGCCTTCATTCGGGGTCGGACAAGTTCAGCATCTACCCCATTATCGCCAGACACGCGGGTGACCTGGTTCATCTCAAGACGGCCGGCACAAGCTACCTGGAGGCCCTGCGGATCATCGCCCGCATCGAGCCCCCTCTTTTCCGCGAGCTCCTGGCTCTCGCCCATGAACGCTACGAGGCGGACAGAGCCACCTACCATGTGTCCGCCGACCCGGCCAGGGTGCCCGCTCCAGACCGATTGGCGGATGCGGAGCTGGTCGGATTGCTGGACCTCTGCGACGGACGACAGCTTTTGCATGTCACCTTTGGTTCGGTGTTGGAGCGATTCGGGCCACGGCTCAAAGAAACACTCGTCCGACATGAAGAAGAGTACTATACGGCTTTGGAAACGCATTTCCTCAAGCACTTGAAGCCCTTGGCGTGAGGAGGCAAAATGGCCAACGAATATCTGGAGAGCCTTTTCAACCTGTCGGGGAAAGTGGCTGTGGTCACCGGCGGGGGCGGCGTCCTGTGCGGGGCAATGAGCCGGGCGCTGGGTCGTGTGGGGGTGAAAGTGGCGGTTCTGGACCTGATCCTGGAAGCGGCTCAGAAAGTGGTGGATGACATCGTAGCTGCCGGTGGCGAAGCGATGGCGGTGAAATGCGACGTGCTGGACAAAGCCAGCGTGGAAGCTGCCCGCCAGGCCGTGCTGGAGCGGTTCGGCCGGTTGGACATTCTCATCAACGGAGCGGGGGGCAACAAGAAGCAGGCCACCACCGGCCCGGACCTCTCCTTCTTTGATTTGCCCACGGATGCTGTGCAGGGGGTGTTCAACCTGAATTTCATCGGCATTTTGCTGCCCAGTCAGGTCTTTGGCCGGACCCTCGCTGAGCAAGGCGAGGGAGTGATCCTCAACATCTCCTCCATGAACGCCTTCCGGCCATTGACCAGAATTCCGGCCTATTCAGCGGCCAAGGCAGCGGTCAGCAACTTCACCCAATGGCTGGCGGTGCACATGTCGCAGGAGTACTCGGACAAGATCCGGGTCAACGCCATCGCCCCGGGATTTTTCCTGACCGAACAGAACCGCTTTCTGCTGACCGATGAGGCCACCGGCGAACTGACTCCCAGGGGCAAGGCCATCATTGCACACACGCCGATGGGCCGCTTTGGCGCCCCCGAAGATTTGATTGGCACGGTGCTATGGCTGCTTTCCCCTGGCGCGGCTTTCGTCCATGGCGTGGTGGTGCCGGTGGACGGCGGGTTTTCGGCGTTTAGTGGAGTGTAATCAATTTCCAAAGAGCAGGCAAATGGCAAGTCAGCAAATCAGCAACAAATTGAAGAAAGAGATTGAGAGAGCGTTCCGTCTGCTGTGCGAGCAGGCCGGACGGCAAGGGGTGATCGGCTTTGTCCCCTTGGAGTGGGTGAGGCTGTTGCCAGAGCAGGAAGCATACCTCCGGCACAAGCTGGACGGGCTAGGACCAGCTATCACCGCCGTTTCCATTGGGCTGCTCTATCACGAGTCGGAGATCCTGACTATCCCGGCTGGCTGGGTGGGCAAGCCGCCCGAGGACGGCCAGTGGAACCGGTACGCCCGCGCTTACACCGAGTTAAACCGGCAGCTCAACGCGATAGCTGCCCAACTGGCCGAGCAATTCGGCGGCGTAGCCGAGCAGGCCACCATGGAGGGCATGGTGGCCCAGGTGAACCATGTCAACGACTACTTCCCCCACTGCGTCTCACATCGTGCCTTCGCCGAGGCAGCGCAGGTAGGCTGGCGAGGCAAGCACGGCCTGGTAGTGACACCCGAGGCCGGCCCCGCGTTGCGCCTGGCCACCATCTTTATCCCCCAGCACCTCCTTCCAGAGGACCGGCACCTGCCCGGCTGTGGCGATTGCAACGCCTGCCTGGCAGTGTGCCCTATCCTGAGACAGGAGGAAGGCTACCGCGAGAGATGTCGCCGCCGGCTGAAGGCCCTGGGCCTGGAAGACGAGGTGTGCGGCATCTGTATACGGGTGTGCTGGGAAGCAAATCGGCAACTCATAAATGACAATCGGAGGTAGAATCATGGCAGAAATAAATGAAGCAGCACGGCCTTTGTTGGAACTGCAGCCCAGGCATGATTTCTTCGTCGGCATTGACTCTGACGGCTGCGCCTTTGATTCGATGGAGATCAAGCACAAGGAGTGTTTCACCCCCAACATCATCAAGCACTGGGGCTTGCAACCGGTCTCCAAGTACGCGCGCGAAGCGTCCGAGTTCGTCAACCTCTACTCCCAGTGGCGCGGCATCAACCGCTGGCCGGCGCTGGTGATGGTTTTTGACCTGCTGCGTGAGCGACCGGAGGTGATCAAGCGCGGCGTGGAACCACCCCAGGCGCTCAAGCTCCGCGAGTTCATCGCTTCAGGTTTCCCCCTCAGCAACGACGGCTTGCGAGCCTATATGGCCGAACACCCGGACCCGGAGCTGGAACGCGGCCTGGCCTGGAGTGAGGCGGTCAACGCTGCTGTAGCCGACATGGTCCACGGCGTCCCCCCCTTCCCTTATGTGCGTGAGAGCCTGGAGATGATGCAGGACAAAGCCGACATCATCGTGGTCTCGGCCACACCGGGTGAGGCCCTCCAACGGGAATGGGAGGAACACGACATCGCCAGGTACGTGCGGGTCATCGCCGGCCAGGAAATGGGCAGCAAAACTGAACACCTGAAACTGGCGGCCGTCGGCAAGTACACCCCAGATCACATCCTGATGATCGGCGACGCGCCGGGTGACATGAAGGCGGCGAAAGCCAACAACGCCCTGTTCTTCCCCATCAACCCAGGCCGTGAAGAAGAATCCTGGCAACGCTTTTACGAAGAGGGCTTTCACAAGTTCATCGCCGGCGAATACGCGGGCGAGTACGAGGCCGGCCTGATCGCCGAGTTTGAGAAGCTGCTGCCAGAAGTGCCGCCGTGGAAAAGATGACAACTCAGCAAACACCCCAGCCCATACCAGAGGAGGCAGTGCAATAACAGCGAGAGGCGTTTGCGGCTCTGGTGGAGAATCTGGGACAGGCACCGCCCGCTGAAATCAGGCGAGTCCTGTGAAGTTTACAGACGCAAGGGCTCCGTATCCAAAGGCAGTGAGTCATGATAGTCGGCAAAGGAAGCACAACCGAGTTTCTTACTGAAAACGAGGTGCATAAGCTTACGAAGCGGGCACTGGATGAAGCCCACCTTGAGGGCAGGCGCGTCCTGGTCATCATTCCCGACCACACCCGCACCGCGCCGATGCCCCTGTTCTTCCGACTGTTCCACGAGCTGCTTGGTGAAAAGGTGGCCGCACTGGACTACCTGGTGGCCCTGGGCACTCACCAGCCCCTGAGCGAGGAAGCTCTGAACAGGCTGGTGGGTATAACGCCGGAGGAGCGAACGGGGAAATACGCCCGGGTCCGCATCTTCAATCA
Source organism: Caldilineae bacterium (assembly GCA_037446095.1). Taxonomy (GTDB): domain Bacteria; phylum Chloroflexota; class Anaerolineae; order E26-bin7; family E26-bin7; genus E26-bin7. The sequence goes on along the minus strand of JBBIJG010000188.1, from coordinate 2,283 downwards.
TGAGTGGGACAAGCCCGGCTGCCTCCGGACCATCGGCATCATCACCGCCGAGGAGGTTGCCCAGCTCACGGATGGTCTGATGCACCAGGAAGTGCCGGTGGCTCTCAACAGCAAAATCTTTGACTACGACCAGCTCATCGTTTGCGGGCCGACTTTTCCCCACGAGGTGGTTGGCTTCTCCGGGGGAAACAAATATTTCTTCCCCGGCATCAGCGGCCCGGAGGTCATCAACTTCACCCACTGGCTGGGCGCAGTCATCACCAGCATGAAAATCATCGGTACCAAGCACACCCCGGTGCGGCAGGTCATTGACCGGGCTGCCTCCTTCATTGGCGTGCCCAGGCTGTGCTTCAGCCTGGTGGTTAAAGAGGTCTCTGAAGCCTGTCCTGCTAAGCTGGACCAGGCAGACCGCCTGACCGCCCAACCACCTGACCACACAATCACCCCTCTCGGGGGTTCTACCTCCTGTGGCCTGGCCGGGCTATTCATTGGCCCACCGGAAGAGGCCTACGAACATGCTGCCGACCTTTCGGCCCAACTCCACATCATCTATGTGGACAAACCTTTCCGGCGGGTCCTTTCGGTCATGCCGGAGATGTACGACGATCTGTGGACGGCAGCCAAAGGAATGTACAAACTGGAGCCAGCTATCGCCGACGGCGGTGAGGTAATCATCTATGCCCCTCACATCACCGAGATTTCCTACACTCATGGTAGAACCATTGACCAGATTGGCTACCATGTCCGTGACTACTTCCTGAAGCAATGGGAACGTTTCAAAGACTATCCGTGGGGCGTGCTGGCCCACTCCACCCACCTGCGAGGCCTCGGCACCTTCGAGGACGGAGTCGAGAAACCACGCATCCAGGTGACCCTGGCCACAGGCATCCCGGCAGAACGGTGCCGGCGCGTCAACCTGGGTTACCTGGACCCGGCTACGATTAACATAGCTGAGTGGGAGGGGCGAGAGGACGAGGGAATCCTGGTGGTGCATAAGGCGGGGGAAATGCTGTATAAAATCAGCAAATAGGCAGGAGGGGGGAGGTGACATACGAGGAGTGGGAGCAAGAGTGCCGGAGGTTATCAAGGCTGATCCAGTGTGGCAGTTTTATGCCGTAAGGCGTTGTTCCTGTACGACCTGGCGTGGGAGGATTGCGAACAGTTAATGCGCGACCTCCGCGGACGAGCGGTTGCCGGACAGTTGATTGACAGTGACCGAGCTCAACCAGCAACGCAGACGCCGCTGATCCATCGCCTTGCTGATCTGCCGATTTGCGATTTGCCGATTTGCGGAAGGAGGGAGTACCATGAGTCAGCAACAATTCGGCCTGATTGGCCTGGGGGTGATGGGCCAGATGCTGGCCCTCAATGTGGAGCGAAATGGCTATCGAGTAGCAGGGTATGACCTTGACAGGGAAAAAGGGCGCGCTTTCACCGCCAACCATCCGGGGAAACAATTGGTCGGTTGTGAAACGCTGGAGACCTTTGTGGCCGCATTGGAAAAGCCACGCCAGATCATGCTAATGGTCCCCGCCGGGGAGCCGGTGGACACCGTGATCGAGCAACTCAAACCTCACCTGGAGAAAGGGGACCTGATCATTGACGGCGGCAATTCTTTCTTCAAAGACACCGAGCGTCGGGCCAGGGACCTGGAGGCGATGGGATTGCTCTACCTGGGCACAGGCGTCTCCGGTGGCGAGTACGGTGCTTTATGGGGACCCAGCCTCATGCCCGGCGGCCAGCCAGAAGCCTATGCCCTGGTCGAACCCCTCTTCAAAGCCATCGCTGCCAGAGTGAACGGCGACCCCTGTGTCGCCTACATCGGTCCACGGGGCGCTGGCCACTACGTCAAGATGGTTCATAACGGCATCGAGTACGGCGACATGCAGCTCATTGCCGAAGCGTACGACATTCTGCACCGGGTGGGCGGCCTCTCGGCCCGGGAATTGCACGAGGTCTTTGCCGAATGGAACCAGGGAGAGCTGGAGTCCTACTTGATCGAAATCACGGCGGACATCTTTGCCAGGATAGACGACGAGACCGGGCAGCCCCTGATAGACGTGATTTTGGACGAGGCCCAGCAGAAAGGGACCGGCAAATGGACTTCGCAGAACGCTCTCGACCTGGGCGCGCCGATACCGACCATCAACGCTGCCGTCGAGGCGCGTATCATCTCCGCCTACAAAGAGGAACGCGTCGCCGCCTCCAGGGTGCTTTCCGGCCCCGCCATCCACTACAAAGGCAACCGCGACGAGCTCATCCAGGCCATGCGCAAGGCACTCT
>JBBIJG010000187.1:0-5920 GCA_037446095.1 Caldilineae bacterium | reverse complement strand
GGGAGGGGATCGCGTCCATGCAGGGCTTGCCCTGAGCAAAAACCATGAGGTGCAACTTGACAAGTTCGCCGAGAACCTTTGCCTCCTAGATCGGAATCCCATGAGCAGGATCTACATAGCTCTGGACCTGGAGACCACCGGTCTGCAGCCTGAGCACGACGCCATCATCGAGATCGGAGCGGTCAAATTCCGCCAGGACGAGGTGCTGGAGACCTGGTCTAGCCTGGTCAACCCACAACGCCCGATTCCTCATAAGGTTATCCAACTGACCGGCATCACCCAGGCCGAGGCGAATCAGGCCCCTGCTTTGTCCTCGGTCATCGCCCCCTTGCGGAGCTTTGTCAAGGATTATCCCATCATCGGCCACAACGTGTCCTTCGACCTGGGTTTTCTGAAACGCCATCGCCTCTTTCTGGACAACCCGACCATTGATACTTTTGAGCTGGCCGGGATCCTTCTGCCCCATGCGGCGCGTTACAGCCTGGGCAACCTGGCCGACGCCCTGGACATCACTTTCCCCACCCGGCACCGCGCCCTGGACGACGCCCTGGCTACCAAGGACCTCTTCCTGGGGCTTTTGCGGCAAGCCTCCCAACTAGATCTCAGTGTCATCCGTGAGATCAACCGTCTGGCTGCCAGGAGCGACTGGCCTCTTAAACCCGTCTTCCAGGACCTGGAGCGCGACAAGGTCCACTTCGCTTTCACGGGCAGCATTGGCCAGCAACTGATGGCCAAAGGAACCCTGGACGGCGAGGGCTCTCTGGGCCTGCTCTTCGCCCCAAAAGACAAGGAGAGACCCCTCCAGCCCAAAACGGAGCGACAAATTTTGGACGTAGACCCTTTGGCCACCCTGCTGGAGGAGGGTGGCGATTTCTCCGCCAAGTTTCCCGGTTACGAGTATCGCCCCCAGCAGGTGGAAATGCTCCGGGCTGTGGCCGAGGCCTTCAACAAGCGCCAACACCTTTTGGTGGAAGCCGGCACCGGCACAGGGAAATCCATCGCTTACCTGCTGCCGGCCATCCATTTCGCGGTGCAAAACAGTGAACGGGTGGTGATCTCCACCAATACCATCAACTTGCAGGACCAACTCTTCCTCAAAGACATCCCTGACTTGCAGAAAATACTGCCTTTTGAATTCAAGGCGGCCCTGCTCAAAGGGCGCAGCAACTACATCTGTCTGCGGCGGCTGGCTGCCTTACGCAATGTCGCCACCCTCTCCCTTGACGAACTGCGGGTGCTGGCCAAAGTCCTGGTCTGGCTGCCCAGCACCATGACCGGCGATCAGGCGGAATTGTTCATGCCCACCCTGGAGGAGCGCCTTGTCTGGAATCGCATCTGCTCCGATGCTGAGAACTGTCTGGCCGAAAGGTGTGCTTTTCGGCAGGAAGGCAAGTGCTTTTTCTATCGCGCCCGACAACGGGCGGAGAGGGCGCACCTTATCATCGTCAACCACGCTCTGCTCCTCTCTGATGTGGCTGTGGAAAACCGGGTGCTGCCCGACTATCGCTACCTGATTGTGGATGAGGCTCATCACCTGGAAGACGCTACCACCCAGCAACTGAGCTTTGAGGTCAACCTGCGGGGCGTCCAACGGCTGCTATCTGAGTTGAGCCAGAGGCCGGGACCCAGGCGCTACGGGGGCTACCTGGCCGAGGTCGTGGCCCGCTGCCGCAGGGGCGTGCCCGAGGCCATTGAGCGCGAACTGGAGAGCTACATCCAAGACCTGCACCAGGAAGTGGAAGCCACGGAGCGTCACCTCTACGAGTTCTTTGAGGCCCTGTCCCTTTTCCTGAAAGAACACAGCCAGCCGAGTAGCGAATACGATCAGACCATCAGGCTGACCAACGGCCTGCGGGTGCAGCCCGCCTGGGCCAATGTGGAAATCGCCGGAGACAACTTTGCCCTTCATCTCTTCAAGTTAAGCGATGGCCTGAGACGGCTCTACAGCGGCCTGGGGGACCTGGAAGGTTATGACATCTCCGACTATGAGGACCTGCTGCAGGGGTTGTTGGGCTATCACCAGCGGTTGGAGGACCTGCGCCAGCAACTGAACGCTCTCATTGCCCAGCCTTCATCCGACAGCATCTATTGGGCCGAGATTTCGGCTGGCGAGGAGATCTCCCTTCATGCTGCGCCTTTACACATCGGGCACCTGGTGGAGCGACATTTGCTCCGATCCAAGGAGTGCGTCATTCTCACCTCGGCCACCCTGTGCACCGACGGCGATTTCAGCTTTATCAAGGAGCGCCTCAATGCCTGGGAAGCCCGGGAGTTGGCGGTTGGCTCCCCGTTCGATTACCTCTATTCCACCCTGCTTTACCTGGTGGACGACATCCCCGAGCCCAACCAGCCCTACTACCAGAAAGCGGTGGAGCAGGGGCTTATCGCTCTCTGCCAGGCCACGCGGGGGCGCACCCTGGTTCTCTTCACTTCACACAGCCAGTTGCGCAACACTGCTAAAGCCATTACCCGGGCTCTGGCAGAAAATGACATCGTTGTCTTCCAACAAGGTGATGGTTCCTCACGCCGTCAACTGTTGGAGAACTTTCGCACCACCCCGCGCTCGGTGCTGCTGGGCACCCGGAGTTTCTGGGAGGGAATTGATGTCATGGGGGAGGCCCTCAGTTGTCTGGTCATCGTCCGGCTGCCCTTCTCCGTGCCCACCGATCCCATCTTTGCTGCCCGCAGCGAGACCTTCCAGGACCCTTTTGGCCAGTATGCGGTGCCGGAGGCCATCTTGCGCTTCCGTCAGGGTTTTGGGCGGCTCATCAGGAGCAAAACCGACCGGGGCGTAGTGGTGATCCTCGACAGGCGGGTGCTGACCAAATCCTACGGCCGGGCCTTCTTAAACTCGCTGCCAGAATGTACGGTCAAGCGCGGCTCCCTGGCGGCCCTTCCCGCTGAGGCTGCCCGCTGGATTGACGGCGAGGCCTCATACCAGCCGGGCCTGGGTTTGTGAATGGGAGCGCAGACATTTGACAGGTGCTGGAGGAAGGCTTATAATCCTGGGGGCGCATGTCCCCCTTGAGCACTTGTTTACATGCAGACTTCGCCAGCGGATTGTCTGGCTGAACATAACATGGTTTGAGGAGAGTGTAGCAACCATGATTGACGTAAATCAACTGAGAAAAGGTGTCACCTTCGAAATGGATGGGGAGCTTTACCGAGTCCTTGATTACCAACACTACAAACCCGGTCGGGGCAACGCCATCATCCGCACCAAACTGCGCAATCTGCGCACCGGTGCTACGATTGACAAAAACTTTGTCTCCGGCGACCGGGTGCAGGACATCCGCTTGGACCATCAAACCGTCCAGTATCTCTATAACGATGGTGATTTCTATTACTTCATGGACACCAAAACCTATGAGCAACCTAGCCTCCCGGCTGAGGCTCTGGGCGATGCGGTGAACTACCTGACTGAGGGGTTGACGCTGGAATTGTCCACCTACGAGGGCGAACCGATAGACATTGAATTGCCCGTCACCGTCGAATTGGAGGTCGTGGAGGCTCCACCTGGTTTCGCCGGCGATACGGCCACCAGCGCCACCAAACAGGTCACCCTGGAGACCGGTCTGAAAATCCAGGCCCCCCTTTTTATCGAAAAAGGCGACCGCGTCAGAGTAGATACCCGCACCGGTGAATACCTGACCCGTGTGTAGGAGGGAACTGCCTCGTCCATCCCCACCCCGGCCCTTCCCTTCTCTCTGATTCCCTCCCCTGCTAGCAGGGGCGGGCCAGGGTGGGGGCGGAGAGGGGTTAGGAGAGATCAAAAGGGGACAGAGGAGCAGGAGATAAAGCCAATGAGGGGCAAAAGCCTGGGCGGTGCATGGGGACAACAATTGTCTCTGTGGAGCAGATCTCAGGAGGGGTGGTCTTTCCCACCCGGACAGATCTACCGGGTCTCACAAATTACTGCCTACGTCAAAGAGTTGTTCGACAGTGATGGGACCTTGCAGGACCTCTGGCTGGAAGGGGAGGTCTCCAACTGCTCCCGGGCATCGTCGGGGCATGTCTATTTCACGCTCAAGGACGAGGAAGCTCAGATCCGCTGCGTGATGTGGCGTTCGCAGGTAGAGCGAGGGACCTATTTGCCCCGGGACGGTGAAGCTATCCTCGCCCACGGCCGTATCTCAGTCTACGAGGCGGGAGGCCGGTATCAGCTCTACGTGGACGACATCCAACCGGCGGGCGCTGGTCTCCTGTACCTCCAATTTGAGGCTCTCAAGGCGCGATTGGCTGCCGAGGGCCTCTTTGATGCCGACCGCAAACGTCCCTTGCCGCCTTTCCCCCGCCGACTGGGCGTCGTCACTTCGCCCACTGCCGCAGCCCTGCGGGACATCGTGAACATTCTGAGACGCCGCTACCCCCTGGTTGAAGTCGTGCTTTCCCCTACTCTGGTGCAGGGTGACGAAGCGCCCCCCCAGATTGTGGCCGCTATCGAGGCCCTCAACCAGCACACGGATGTGGATGTCATCATCCTGGCCCGGGGTGGCGGCTCCCTGGAGGAGCTCTGGGCTTTCAACGATGAGCGGGTGGCGCGGGCTATCTACGCTTCCCGGATACCCGTCGTCACCGGCGTGGGCCACGAGACCGACTTTACCATCGCCGACTTTGTAGCCGACATGCGGGCTCCCACTCCATCCGCCGCGGCCGAAATGGCCGTCCCCGACCGGCAGGAATTACAAGGGATGGTGGGGCATTGGCGCTCACGCCTGGCTCAACTGATGCACAGACGCATCGGGGAAAAACGCAGAGCCTTGCAGTACCGGACCCAGGTCCTGCGCCGTTTCTCACCTCAGGCCTACATTGATAGCTACCGCCAGCGCATTGACGATTTGATGCATTCGGCGCTGGCCGGCCTGAAACACCGCCTGACTCTGGCCAGGGAACGGCTGCGAAGTCTGGACAGCCGGTTACAGACCCTGAGCCCTCTGGCCACCCTGGAGCGAGGATATGCCATCACCAGGCACCTGGGCACGGGGGAGGTGGTCAGGAGCCTTACCCAGGTGATGGTCGGAGACCGGGTGGAAGTGCGGGTGAGTGACGGCCAATTCGAGAGCATCGTGGTGCAGAAGTGAAAAACGGGGCAAAACCTGCCGGAGGGATGCTCTAACGGGGCCAGCTTACGGGGTCCTTGAGACCTAATAGTAACGAGTTCCAGTGGGATGGCTCAACCTGACAACATCCACGGCTTTAGGGCCTCTCCGGTCTTGTTCAATGGAGAACTCGACCCGTTCGCCTTCTTCCAGGCTCTTGAATCCACCCCCCCGGATAGCTGAATAGTGGACGAAGACATCCTGACCCTCGTCGGGTGTGATGAATCCGTAGCCTTTGGCGCGGCTGAACCATTTGACAGTGCCGGTTTTCCTCTCGGCTTCCATAAATTTTCTCTCCTTGTATTGTTATCTACCGCCAGGGGCAAGCCGCCCACGGCGTCTCAAAATAAAAGCCGTCAGGCATGGAAAGCCTCGACGGCTTGATTAGAGCAACTCATTCCTGCAAGACTTTACAGGCGGTAAATCCACCGATGTGTCGTGTTCCCGGCAGCGGAGATGGCTTCGCTGTCCTCTCCAGGCGAGGCTAAACTCACCGCTACGACCACCCGGCGGACCGATGCCCTGCTCATTCCCGTGTAAGACTTGCCTACCCGGGTTTAATTATAGCATCGAAATAAAAGCCCGTCAAGCTGGACGGGTGTAACTCCGCTCGGGGCAGGCTCTGAGACGAAGGGCCAGCCGGCGCAAGGGAGCCCGGTGATCCCACCCCCAAACTGCAAGCCCGTAGTGGGAGAGAGCGCAATGGAGATCGAGAATCTGTCCTTCGAGGAAGCTTTCAAGGAACTGGAGGCGACGGTGCACCGTTTGGAAGAGGGTAACTTGAGCCTGGAAGAATCCATCGCCCTCTTTGAACGGGGTCA
>JBBIJG010000186.1:2453-5955 GCA_037446095.1 Caldilineae bacterium | reverse complement strand
CTGGGGCTGTCTGTTCCCGGAGTCCTTTTAACCGTTTGGCAATCTCTCGCTCATAGCCCAATGTCCCCGGCTCGTAGTAACGCCGTCCTTGCAACGCGTCGGGCAGGTATTGCTGGCGCACATGGTGACCGGGGTAGTCGTGGGGGTACTTGTAGCCCTGGCCGTGGCCGAGAGCCCGACCATCGCGGGTGGCATCCTTCAGGTGGTCTGGCACCTCGACCCTGCCCTCCCGCTCGACATCGGCCAGGGCTTTGAAATAAGCTCCGGCTGAGTTGCTCTTGGGTGCGGTGGCCAGGTAGATGGCTGCCTCGGCCAGGTTATACTGGGCTTCGGGCAGGCCGACCCATTCCAGAGCCTGGGCCGCCGAGGTGGCCACCACCAGAGCTTGAGGGTCGGCCAGCCCCACGTCCTCTGAGGCAAAGATGATCATGCGCCGCACGATGAAGCGAGGGTCTTCACCGGCATAGATCATCTTGGCCAGCCAGTAGAGGGCTGCATCGGGGTCGCTCCCCCGCAGGCTTTTGATGAAAGCCGAGATAGTATCATAGTGGGCATCACCGTCCTTATCGTAGAGCAGAGCCCGGCGCTGGATCGAATCCTCGGCTACCTTCAGGTCAATGTGGATGACTCCCTGCTCGTCGGGGGGCGTGCTCTCCACAGCCAACTCCAGGGCGTTAAGGGCAATGCGGGCGTCCCCACCGGCAATGCGTACCAGGTGGGCCATCGCTTCTTCGTCCACCCTGACCTTGCGCTTGCCATAGCCTCGCTCCTCGTCGGTCAAGGCTCGCTTCAGGACCACCCGCAACTCGTCCTCATTAAGAGGCTTGAGCTGAAAGACCCGCGAGCGGGAGACCAGCGGTCCGATCACCTCAAAATAGGGGTTCTCTGTGGTGGCTCCTATCAGGATGATGGTGCCATCCTCAACATGGGGGAGGAGAGCATCCTGTTGCGCTTTGTTGAAGCGGTGGATCTCGTCCACCAGGACGATAGTGCGTTGGCCATACATCCCCCGTCGGTCCCTGGCGGCCTTGACCAGTTGGCGGATGTCATTGACGCCGGCCATGACCGCGCTGATAGTGTCAAAGTGGGATTGGGTGTGTTGGGCAATGATCATGGCCAGGGTGGTTTTGCCTGTGCCAGGGGGACCCCAGAGGATGATGGATGAGAAAAGGCGATCAGCTTCAATAGCCCGGCGCAGCAACCTTCCTTCACCCACAATGTGTTCCTGCCCCACAAACTCCTCCAGCGTGCGCGGTCGCATTCGCGCCGCCAGGGGAGCCTCGCGCTGGATCTGGGCCCTGCGACTGTGTTCAAAGAGGTCCATCGCTCGTTCCTCCTCCTGTGTTACCTTCATTCATTATACCATAGCCCCGTACAGCTGCAACTATATTCAGCAAGCTTGCCTCAGCCCAGTTATTGTGGTATACTAGAAAAAAAGAACCTGCCAAAATATTGAAGTTGTCAGGGTGGGAAAGCCCGTTATGGCTGTTGGGTACGCTTCCGGGAAAGTGATCCTCTTTGGTGAGCACGCTGTGGTCTACGGGCGGCCGGCCGTCGCTGTGCCTGTTACCCAGGTGCAAGCTCGAGCCGAGGTTGAGGACGCTGAACGAGGGCAGGGCATCACCATCGTAGCCCGGGACCTGGGACGAACCTACAAATTGAACGAGGCCCCGCCCGATGACGCTCTGCGCGCTATCGTCGTCAGCACCCTGGAACATGTCAGGGTAGGGCTGGAGCAAGACCTGACCATCACCGTCACCTCCACTATCCCTGTAGCCCGAGGGCTGGGCAGCGGGGCAGCGGTCTCCACGGCCATCGTCCGGGCCCTGCTGGAACACTTTGACAGATGGCTGGATTCCCGAGCCATCTCCGACCTGGTCTTCGAAACGGAGAAGATCCATCACGGCACCCCCAGTGGCATTGACAATACCGTCATCGCTTTCGAGAAGCCGGTCTATTTCGTCAAAGGGGGGCGGATGGAGATCTTCTGGGTGGAACGCCCCTTCTTGCTGGTCATCGCCGATACGGGCGTACAAAGTCCCACCAAAGTGACTGTAGAGGCTGTGCGCCGAGCCTGGGAGAGGGAACCAGTGATGTATGAGGGGCTCTTTGACGATATTGGCACCATCGCCGACATGGGCCGGCAGGCCATTGAGCAGGGGGACTTGGAAGTCATGGGCCGCTTGATGGACGAGAACCAGCGTCTGCTGCGGCTGTTGAAAGTCTCCTCGCCGGAACTGGAAGGACTGATCGGCGCAGCGCGGCAGGGTGGAGCTCTGGGGGCCAAGCTCTCCGGAGCCGGCCGGGGAGGCAACATGATCGCTCTGGTCACTCAGGAAACGTGCGGCCAGGTGAGCATGATGCTGCGCCTGGCAGGGGCCAAGAATGTGATTGTGACAGAGGTGAGCTAGCAGATGAGCTTAAGGTCGTTTGTTTCTAAGGCTCAGGAGATCGGCCGTCTGGTGACCATCACCAGAGAAGTGGATCCGTACCTGGAGATGGCCCGCGTCATCAATGCCCTTGATGGGCAGCCTGTACTTTTCACCAGGGTCAAGGGTTCACCTTATCGGGTTATCGCCGGCATCTGCTCCTCCAGGGAGTATTTTGCCCTCGACCTGGGCCTTGACCAGTACCAGTTGCTTTTTGCCCTGGTCCGGGCTTTAGAGAACCCCATCGCCCCGCCGGTGGTCAAATCGGCTCCCTGTCAGGAGGTGGTCGAGGAGGCGGTGGACCTGAACCGGTTGCCCATCCTGACCCACCTCCCCAGCGACGGCGGCCCCTATGTCACAGCGGGGGTAGTCATCGTCAGGGACCCCGACCACGGGCGCAACATGTGCTTCCACCGTCTGATGCGCATCGGCCCCCGTCAGCTCGTGGCCCGCATCGTCGAGGGACGGGGGACGGATACGGCGCTCCGCAAAACGTCGGGCGAGTTGGAGGTCGCCATCTGCCTGGGCAATTCCATTCCGGTGCTGCTGGCAGCCGCCATGTCGCCTCCCCAGGGCGTGGACGAACTGAGCATTGCCCATGCCTTACAGCCCACGCCGTTGGTCCGATGCCGCACGGTGGACCTGGAGGTGCCGGCCGACTCAGAGTTCGTCCTGGAGGGGCGTATCACGCGGCGTACGGCGGCTGAAGGCCCCTTCATTGACCTGACCGAGACCTGGGACATCGTCCGTCAGCAGCCGGTTATCGAAATTGATTGTCTCACCCATCGCCACGATGCCATCTACCACGCCCTGTTGCCCGGGCGCCTGGAGCACAAGCTGCTCATGGGCATGCCCCGCGAGCCGACTATCTACGCTGCGGTGAGCCAGGTCTGCCGGTGCAAGAATGTCTTCATCACACCTGGAGGCATGTCCTGGCTCCACGCTGTGGTGCAGATCGTCAAGCAGGCCCCTGATGACGGGCGGAAGGCCATTGCCGCCGCTTTCCAGGGACACACCTCCCTCAAGCACGTCGTGGTGGTGGACGAGGATGTGGATCCCTTTAATCCGGCCGA
>JBBIJG010000186.1:0-2438 GCA_037446095.1 Caldilineae bacterium | reverse complement strand
GGCCATCGCCACTCGTTTCCAGGCCGACCGTGACCTGGTCGTGTTGGCAGACCAGCCTTCCAGTTCCCTCGATCCTTCGGCCACTTACGTCCCCGGCCAGAAAGCTCGCACCAGCAAGATGGGGCTGGATGCCACCATTCCCTGGTACAAACCCACGGGTGAATTGCGCACCGGAGAGGAACGGGAGAGATTCAAGAAAGTGGGGTATGGGGAAATAGACCTGGCCGCCTATTGTGCTTCGGCCTGAGCTTTCTCCTGGGGACAGGGACTATGGCGCTGGATTTGACATTTCTTCTGGAAAAGATGATAATCTAATTGGATGTTAGCCTGAGCAAGGCTGGACACAGGCTTGCGTAGCAAAACCCGGAGAACTTGCCAATTGGAGGTTAAATGCTTTGTGACAACTGTGGGGCTGAAATACAAGAGGACTTTGTATTATGCCCCTATTGTGGGTATAGGATTAGCGAGGACAAGGATCACATTCTGGCCAGAAGCGGGGTAGCCATTGCCTCCGCCAGAGAGCGACTGTTTCCGCCTTGGGCCTGGCTATTGGGATTCGGCCTGGCCCTGGGCTGTATTTTGATGAGCGTGTTGGGCGTTGGCCTGGCTGGAGTCTACGGTGGCCTTAAGGAACGGGCGGCCCTGAACCGCCAGCAAGCAGAGGAACACTACAACAGGGGCCTTGCCCATCTGGAAGAGGGCGATTACAACCTGGCTGAAGCCGAATTCAGGGAGGCCCTGCGCCTGGCTCCGGACTACTGGGAAGCAGCCGATAAATTGCGGGAGGTCAAAGCTCAGGTCGCAACCATAGCGACACCTACTTCGGAGCTCAGGAGCGAGGTCGTTGACTCCCTATACCAGCAAGCTCAAGGGCTTTACGGCCAGCAAAACTGGCTGGAGGCAGTCCTCAAGCTGGAGCAACTGCGGGGTCTCGATCCTCAATATGAGCGAGAAAAGGTACAGGAAATGCTTTTCTCCAGCTATTACCATATGGCTTTAGAGCTGGTGGATAAAGGTCGCCTGCAAGAAGCCCTGCGCAGCTTCGATAAGGCTCTGGAGGTGAAACCGGGGGATCCCGACGTCTTGATGCAGAAAGAGCTGGCTTCTCTTTATCTAACCGCTCTGGGCTATTGGGAGACCGATTGGCTCAGGGCTATTGAGAGCCTTCAGGCCATCTATCAGCTTAATCCAGGCTACAAGGACGTCCGGCAGCGCCTGTACGAGGCCCATCTGAATCAAGGTGACCTTTACGCCAGCGAAGAAGCCTGGTGCCTGGCCGAGGAGAGTTACGCCCAGGCAGCGGTCCTGGATTCTAACGAAGATATCATCGCCAAGCGAGATGAAGCGGCTCAGCAGTGTCAGAGCGCTGTGGCTTCCACGCCGGTTCGCGCCGCCGCAGTGACGCCTACGGCCACTGTCGCTGCCGTAGAGACTGAGGCGGCGACGGTGACCCCTACTGCCTCTGTGCCTGACACCGGCCGGATTGCCTTTGCTGCTTACAGCGATGCGGAGAAAAGTTACGCCATCTACGTGGTCCAGGCCGATGGGAGCGGTCTGACTCGGGTGATAGGGGAGGCCAGCCAGCCTGCCTTCAGCCCCGATGGACAAAAAATCGCCTTTCGCTCCTGGCGACGAGATCGATTGGGGCTCCAGGTTGTGGACGCCCGGGGTGGCGAGATGAGCGACATCATTTATGGCACTAAAATCGAGGATGGTGCCCCTAGCTGGTCACGAGATGGGATGAAGATCGCCTTTGCTTCCAACAAAGAAGTAGACCGCAAGTGGCGCATCTACGTCAGTGGACTTGCTGGGACGGGTGAGCCCGTTGAATTGCGTCTGGGCGAAGCGCCCGATTGGTCGCCAGGAGGTGATCGGATCGTTTACCGGGGCTGCGATGAAAAGGGCGATAACTGCGGGCTTTACATCATGAATGAGAACGGGGCCAACCCCACCCGGTTGACCACCGATGCCAGCGATCATGCCCCGGCCTGGTCACCCGACGGCAGCCGGATAGCCTTTATGTCCATCCGGGATGGCAACTGGGAGATCTACGTGGTGGACCTGGCCAACCCTGAGCCCCGCCGGCTGACGATGGATCCGGCCAACGACGGGCTGCCGACCTGGTCACCTGACGGCCAGCGCATCGCTTTCCTCTCCGACCGGGGAGGCATCTGGGCTATCCATCTCATGAACGCCGATGGCAGCGACCAGCGCCAACTCGTCCCTACCGGCGGCACCTATAAAGACTGGCTCGGCGAACAGATTTCCTGGGCGAAGTAGGAGGTGGACGATGACTTTGATAGAAGAGATCGTGGCGCGTGAGATATTGGATTCGCGGGGTAACCCGACAGTAGAGGTAGAGGTGACTCTGACCGGTGGGGCCATCGGGAGAGCAGCCGTGCCCTCGGGTGCTTCTACGGGGGTCCATGAAGCGGTTG
>JBBIJG010000185.1:2413-5979 GCA_037446095.1 Caldilineae bacterium | reverse complement strand
ACCCCCAGGGTCAACCGGCAAATCTGGCAAAAGCACCCCCAGGGTGGGACGAAGTTGCCCTCCGGGACCATTTCTGCCAGCGGGACGCCACCGGCGGCAGTCTGGGGTGGTCAAATGCCCCGCACACCGGAGGTGGAGCAGCCAGACATCAGCCTGGCTGACTTTCCTTGGGGTGGATATTGTAGATAGTCTGTAATTGTGATATAATAAACATTGAATCCCCCCCGGTGATTAAGATAGAGGAAAGCTCCATGTACACTAGAGAGGCCATGGCCATCCGCAGCAAAATAATCGGCGTCCTGCTCCGTAACGCTCGTCTCAGAGCTGGAAAGAGCCGGAAGGACTGCGCTGCGGTGCTGGGCTGCTCGCCCGAGACCATCTCCCAGTTTGAGTACGGCCGCAAAGACATCACGCTGCCTCAGTTGGAGGTGCTGGCCTATTTCCTTGGCTTGCCGACCAGCTACTTCTGGGATAAGGCCATTCCTGAAGAGAAGAAGATGGATCGACCTGTTGAGGCGATCATGAACCTACGCCGTAAGATCATCGGTGTTTTGCTTCACCGAGCCCGTCTCGATGCCGGCAAGAGCCAGAAACAATGTGCCGAAGCGCTCGGTTGCCCAACGGATCGGATATCCCAATACGAGCAGGGACAAAGGGACATCCCTCTGCCCGAATTGGAAGCTTTGGCCGATTTCTTGGGGGTGCCGATCACTTATTTCCTGGACGAGAAGACGACTTTAGGCCCTCAAGTGCCCCCCAGCGGGAGAGGTACGGAGAGATTGGCGGAGCTGCCTCCCGAGGTCAGAGAATTCGTCTTGAATCCAACGAACGTCCTTTACCTCCGGATAGCCATGAAACTCAGCACCTTGTCTGTTGATACGCTGCGACAGATTGCCGAAACCCTGCTGGACATCACCTTTTGACCCGCCTGCCAAAAGGGTGAGCAGGCGGGCCTCGCCCCCTGGGCTTACACTTCCTGAAGCCCTCATGCCTCCTATTAGGACCGTGATCGGGCAAGGTTTTAGGGAAGGCTAAATGAACCAAGAACCATCCCTTGAGCAGCGCACAGCGAGCCTGATCCCACTCGATCAATTCATCGAGCTGGCCACTTACCGCGATCTGGACGAGTTGTTGATCAATGCCCTGGCCTTGATGATACGAACCTTTAAAGCCAAAGCCGGTTCTTTGATCTTTGCTCGGGTCCCTCTACTGCGTCTCAGGCAAGGCGAGTTTGACGAAGAGGTGGCGGAGCAAATCGCCCGTTGGGAACAGATGATAGAAAAAAGGATCAACTCGCCTTGGGAAATACAAACACCGCGCCTCTCACCTGTTACCATCTATCCCCCCTCTGAAGGCGGATTAACGCTGTTAACCATACCCCTGCTAAGTCAAGTGAAAGTTATTGGCTCCGTCAGCCTGGTTTTTGAACGGGGACAGGAGCCAGACCACTACCAGCACCAGGTCTTGATCCGCTTCGTGCGTGGCATCAGTAACATGGCCCAGCTGACCGAGGAACTGACCGTCACCCAACAACGCTTGAGCCAATTGGGATTGCTCTACCAGGCGGGGCAGGCTATGGCTTCAACTTTTGACCTGACCAAGCTGCTGAACCATACTTTGCAATTGACCATCAGTGTGGTTGATGCCACCACTTCAGCTCTGATGTTGCTGGACGAACCGTCAAACGAACTGGTTCTTGAACTCGCCCATGGAGCAGAAGAGGCGGCGGTACACCACAAGAGGATTGGTCTGGATGAGGGGATAGTTGGCTGGGTAGCCACCCATGGTCAGCCGGTGATTGTTAACGATGTCAGTCAAGACAGCCGTTTTAATCCCAGGGCCGATGTGCATACCGCTTCTCCCGTCCAGTCCATCGCTGCGGTGCCCCTGCTGATTAAGGGCAAACCCATCGGTGTCTTGGAAGCGCTGAACAAATCCTCGACCGGGGGCTTCGATGAGGAAGACTTGAGGGTCATGCTGACTCTGGCTACCCAGGCCGCTATTGCTATCGAGAACGCGCGGTTGTATCAAAGCTTGCGAGAGGAACGGGACAGGATTATTCAGGCTCAGGAGGATGTGCGAAAGGAACTGTCGCGCAAGCTGCACGATGGCGCCGTCCAGCTTCTATCGGCCATCGCTATGGACGTCGAACACATTGGACGCCTGCTGAAACTGAAACCAGAAGCCGTCTTCACCGAACTCGAAGCCCTGCGCAAACTGGTGCATCAGGCTACCCGCGAGGCGCGCATGGTCCTCTTTGAATTGCGCCCCATCATCCTGGAAAGCCAGGGACTGGTGCCTGCTTTGCGCTCCTATGTCAATCACTTGCAAGAGAGCAACGAGTTCGCTGTCCATCTGGATGTCGGCAACTTCAACCAACCACTGGACCCCAAAGTGGCCGGTACCATTTTCTCCATTGTGCAGGAAGCCATCAACAATGTCAAAAGACACGCCCATGCCAGGAACGTGTGGCTCAACCTGGCTGTTGACAAGGGTCAACTCGTCGTCAGTATCAAAGACGATGGTCAGGGCTTCGATGTGAAAACTGTTGAGCGAGACTATGACCAGCGAGGCAGTTTCGGCCTGCTGAACATGCACGAACGGGCAGAGTTGATAGATGGGTTTCTGGTCATCGAGTCCAGCCAGGTCGAACCGGAGCGGGGTACGGTGGTTACGCTCCGGGTGCCGTTAGACAAAGCTGAAGGACCGAGATGACTGAACCCTCCAAGAAAAAGGGCAGCGTCCAGAATCCATCTGGACGCTGCCTTTCTATTCCTTGCGCAGCGGGGCTGTGACAACCAGCCCACGCTTCTGTAGAGCGGGGGGTTTCACCCCATGGCCTGGGCAAGTTACCTGCAACCTCTCCGGCTGGCCGGTTCTCTACCCTTCTTCCTCCAACTCCTCCTCGAATTCTTCCGCAAAAGAGGGCGCTGTATCAACCATAGAGAGGGCAGCAGCTATGCTTTCCCTTTCCCCGGCTCTGGCCGTCAGTTTCTCCCGGGGGCGAAAGCCCGTTCCGGCCGGAATTAGCTTGCCGATGATCACGTTTTC
Source organism: Caldilineae bacterium (assembly GCA_037446095.1). Taxonomy (GTDB): domain Bacteria; phylum Chloroflexota; class Anaerolineae; order E26-bin7; family E26-bin7; genus E26-bin7. Next base: position 2,928 of record JBBIJG010000185.1, on the reverse strand, counting down.
TTTCAGGCCCAGCAAATGATCCACCTTGCCCTCGATCGCTGCATTGGCCAGAACATTGATGGTATGCTGGAAGGATGAAGCAGAGAGGAAGCTATCCGTGTTCAGAGCAGCCTTGGTGATTCCCAGCAGAACGGGCTGCGCCGTGGCAGGTTGTTGACCAGCCGCGATCGCTTTGGCATTAGCGTCGGCAAAGGCAAGACGGTCCACCAGTTCGCCCAGGAGGAAGCCCGTATCGCCCGGAGAAACCACACGCACCTTTCTCAACATCTGACGGATGATCATCTCGATATGTTTATCGTTGATGTTCACCCCTTGGGAACGGTAGACTTTTTGGATTTCCTCCAACAGGTAGCTCTGAGTGGCCTCCCGTCCCAGGATGCGCAGGAGGCGATGGGGATTGAGGGAGCCCTCGGTCAGTTGCTGGCCGGAAGCTATCCTTTGGCCGTTGTCCACCAACAGCCGGGCCGACGAAGGCACTTCATACTCCCGCTCCTCACGCCGTTCGTAGCGGATCA
>JBBIJG010000185.1:0-2395 GCA_037446095.1 Caldilineae bacterium | reverse complement strand
CGACCTGACGATCCTCTCGGGAAACTTTGCCCCCCGTCGTCGCCACGATCTCACGCTCCCCACGCTTGGCCAGGGGAGTGCCCGCCTCCACCTCGTCACCATCTTCTACCAGGATCTTCCAACCGTGTTTGATCTCGTATGTATCCGTAAAGACCTCACTGGAAACGACCCTGATGCGGCGCTCCCCGTCCTCCTGATAGATGATCTCCACCACACCAGCGATGTCTGAGATGAGAGCCTCCCCTTTGGGACTGCGAGCCTCAAAGAGCTCCTGTACCCGAGGCAAGCCATGGGTGATGTCAGACGTGCCGGCCACACCCCCCGTATGGAAGGTCCGCAGCGTGAGCTGGGTGCCCGGCTCGCCGATGGACTGAGCAGCGATGATGCCCACCGCTTCCCCTACTTTGACCAGCTCCCCGCGGGCCAGATCACGACCATAGCATATCGCGCACACACCGTGGCGCAGTTCACAAGCCATAGGAGAACGGACATAAACCCTTTCTATGCCGGCCTGTTCGATGGCCTGAGCCTGCTCTTCCTCGATCATCTGGCCCGTTTCCACGATCACTTGCCCATTGCCGGGCGCCACGACGGGAGCTGCGGCGATCCGTCCCAGAATCCGCTGCGCCAGGCCTGCATTGCCCCTGGCAGGGTCCCATCCCTGCACCCAGACACCGGCCCGGGTGCCGCAATCCTGAGCATTGATGATAATATCCTGGGCCACATCTACCAGACGGCGGGTCAGATAGCCCGCATCGGCGGTACGCAGCGCGGTGTCGGCCAGACCCTTGCGCGCACCATGGGTGGAAATAAAGTACTCCAGGGCTGTCAGACCCTCCCGGAAGTTAGAGAGGATAGGCAAAGCGATGATACGGCCTGAAGGGTCAGCCATCAGACCCCGCATGCCCGCCAACTGACGAATCGGTTGGAAGCCGCCTTTGGTCGCCCCGGAAACGGCCATCGCCCGAATTGGGCTGGTAGGGTCCAGGCTGCGGGCCACGGCCTCGGTGATCTCTTCGGTAGCTCTGGTCCAGAGCTCCACGGTCTTGACGTATTGTTCATCTTCGGTGATCAGACCGCGCCGATACTGGTGTTCTACTGCATTGACCTCTTCCGTCACCTGTTCCAGGATAGCCGCCTTGGCCTCCGGTACGGTAATATCGCTTACGGCGATGGTCAAACCCGACTGCGTGGCGTATTTGAAGCCTATATCTTTGATCTTGTCCACGAATTTGGCTGTTTCCTCCGGCCCTAGCTGCTGATAGCATCGCGCCACCAGGTCCTTGAGCTTGCCCTTGTCCATCGTTTCGTTGATGAAACGCAGTTCCTCTGGCAGGATCTCATTGAAAAGGGCCCGACCGACGGTGGTCTCAATGGGTTCTTTGCGCCGCGTTGGCTTGTTGGTGACCCGCTGGACCTTGATCTTGGCGTGGAGATCAACTTTGCCCAAATCATAGGCCAGAGCCACCTCTTCCAGGTCGGCGAAGACCTTGCCCTCCCCACGACAGCCCTCTCGTTCCATGGTCAGGTAGTAGCACCCCAGCACCATGTCCTTGGATGGGCCGACGACCGGTTCGCCACTGGCCGGAAGCAAGAGGTTTTTCGTGGAGAGCATCAGTTTCTGCGCTTCCTCAATGGCCGTCTTAGAAAGGGGGATGTGGACAGCCATCTGGTCTCCATCAAAGTCGGCATTGAAGGCGGCGCAAACCAGGGGGTGGATCTGGATAGCGTTGCCCTCTACCAGAACCGCCTCGAAAGCCTGGATGCCCAAGCGATGTAAGGTAGGCGCCCGGTTGAGCAGAACGGGCCGCTCTTTGATCACCTCCTCCAGGACTTCCCAGACCTCGGGCCGGGCTTGCTCAATGATGCGCTTGGCCCCTTTCACGTTGGCGGCATAATTGTAATCCACCAGCTTGCGGATGACAAAGGGCCGGAAGAGTTCCAAGGCCATCCCTTTGGGCAGGCCGCATTGATGCAACTCCAGATGGGGCCCGATGACGATGACCGAACGGCCGGAATAATCCACCCTCTTGCCCAGGAGATTGCGGCGGAAACGTCCTTGCTTACCCTTGAGCATATCCGACAGCGATTTGAGCTGTCTTCGGCCCCGGGCCGAGACCGCCTTGCCACGACGGCTGTTGTCAATGAGGGAATCCACCGCTTCCTGGAGCATCCGCTTCTCGTTGCGCACAATGACATCAGGGGCACCCAACTCCAACAGCCTTTTCAGCCTGTTGTTACGGTTGATGACCCGCCTGTAGAGGTCGTTAAGGTCCGATGTGGCGAAGCGTCCTCCATCTAACTGGACCATGGGCCTGAGATCGGGAGGGATAACCGGCAGCACGGTCAGGATCATCCACTCGGGTCGGTTGCCTGACTTGCGGAAAGCTTCCAC
>JBBIJG010000184.1:0-5998 GCA_037446095.1 Caldilineae bacterium | reverse complement strand
CAAACCGGTCAACCTCGAGCGACTCGACCGTTTCGCAGCGGGGAGTGAAGTGACCCCCCAGACATTGGCTGAGGTGGGCATCATCAAATCAGCCGATGAACCGGTGGTCATCTTGGGCCGTGGTGACCTCGATAAAGCCTTAACGGTCAAGGCGCAGCGTTTCTCGGCCAGCGCCCGGGCCAAAATCGAGGCCGCCGGAGGGAGAGTGGAGGAGCTACCTCTCGTTAGGATGTAGGAGAAGATGCCATGTTACAAGCGGTCCGTAGTGCGTTTGCTCTGCCCGATCTCAGGCGCAAGCTTTTCTTCACCTTTCTGATCCTGGTGATCTATCGCCTGGCTGCTCATGTGCCTGTGCCTGGCGTGGATTTGGAAGCCCTGCGTCAGGTTTTTGAATCGAACCAACTGCTGGGTTTCTTGAACTTGCTCTCCGGCGGAGCGATGGCCAATTTCTCGGTCATGGCCATGGGGGTTTACCCTTACATTACTGCTCAGATCATTATGCAGTTGCTGATGCCGATTATCCCCCAATTGGAGGAATTGTCCAAGGAAGGCGAAGCGGGACGGGCCAAGCTCGAACAATATACCCATCTTCTGACGGTCCCTCTCGCTTTCTTGCAGGGTTTCGGGCAGGCGAGTTTACTCCAGCATCAGGGTGTGATCAGCAATTTTGGTTTTGCCCCCGCCACCTTGTTGCCGACTCTGGCCACTCTCACTGCGCTGACCGCAGGCACCATTTTCGCCATCTGGCTGGGGGAGTTGATCAGTGAACAGGGTATTGGCAATGGCATTTCTCTGATTATTTTCGGGGGGATCGTAGCGCACGTCCCTCAGAACGTGGCGGGTCTGTGGCTGAGGAGCCCCTGGGCGCTGCTGTTTTTCACTCTCGTGACCGTGATCACCGTGGTGGTGATTGTGATCGTGCAGGAGGGGCAACGGCGTATTCCCGTCCAATACGGCAAGCGGGTGCTGGCTATGCGGGGGCGTCGTTTGCGGGTGGTCGGTGGTGCGAGCACCCACATCCCTTTACGGGTCAATTCGGCAGGGATGATCCCCCTCATCTTCGCTCAATCTATTCTGATCTTTCCGGGCGTTATCGCCAGCTATTTTACCGGTGCGCCTGGCTATGCCGGTCGTATCGCCAGTGGTATTTACCACGCTTTTAATACCACCAGCAATGTGTATTGGGTCCTCTATTTCCTGATGGTGATTGGTTTCACCTACTTTTATACCGATGTCGTTTTTCGGCAGCAAAACCTGGCTGAGAACTTGCAGCGACAGGGAGGCTTTATCCCCGGTATTCGCCCTGGCAAACGTACGGCCGATTACCTGAACGGTGTCCTGCAACGCATCACGTTAGTGGGAGCTCTCTTCCTGGGGGTGGTGGCCATCTTGCCCTGGGTGGTTCAAGGCTTTATCGGCGATCCGCAGGGAGGTATGGGTACCCTGCTTATCACCAGCACCGGTTTGCTCATTGTGGTGGGCGTGGTCTTGGACACCATGAAGCAGTTAGAAGCTCAGCTTCTGATGCGTCATTATGAAGGGTTTATCAGGTAAACGATCACGGCAGCCATTCGGCCAGACCGGATTCAGGCCGGGGATTGTTCATGATCATTTTGAAATCGTCCCAGGAATTGGCCCGTATGCGCCAGGCCGGTCGCATCGTAGCGGAAGTTTTGGCCCGTCTTCGTGAGAAGGTCGCCCCCGGCGTTACCACGGCTGAGCTGGATGCCCTGGCTCATCGGTTAATTGTCCGCTATGGGGCCAGGCCCTCTTTCAAAGGATATCGGGGTTTTCCGGCTTCCTTGTGCGTTTCCGTCAATGAGGAGGTCGTTCATGGTATCCCTGGCCGGAGGGTTTTGCAGGAGGGAGACATTGTCAGCCTGGATGTGGGGGCCATTTATCGAGGTTATCAGGGAGACGCGGCGATTACCCTGGGTGTGGGGAAGGTCAACGGGGCAGCCCAGCACTTGATCGAGGTGGCAGCCGAAGCTCTGGAGGCTGGCATTGCCCAGTGCTGGGCCGGGAAACGCACCGGAGACATCTCTTGGGCGATTCAACAGTGCGCCGAAAGAAACGGTTACGCCGTGGTGCGCGAATACACGGGCCATGGTATCGGGCGCGAGATGCACGAGGAACCGCAAATCCCCAATTTTGGAGAGCCAGGGCGCGGGGTGCTCCTGAAGCCGGGCATGACTTTTGCCCTGGAGCCTATGGTGGTTGCAGGCGATTATCATACCAAGGTTCTGGATGATCATTGGACCGTCGTCACTCTGGACGGAAAATTGTCGGCTCATTTTGAACATACCGTGGCGGTGACCAGGGGAGAGCCGGAAATTCTAACTCGCTTATGAGGAGTAGAAACAATCATGAAAGTCAGGCCGTCGGTTAAGAGGCTGTGTGCCAAGTGCAAGATCATCAAGCGGCGAGGGGTGGTGCGCGTGATCTGCGAAAACCCCAAGCACAAGCAACGGCAGGGATAGGCAGACATTTGGGAGGTGAGGGATGGCTAGAATCGCAGGGGTGGATTTGCCCAGAGACAAGCGGGTGGAGGTGGCCTTGACCTACATTTATGGTATCGGTCGGACGACCAGCCGGAACATTTTGAGTCAGACGGGCATTGACCCTGACCGGCGGGTCAAGGATTTGGCGGAGGCGGAAATCAGCCGTTTGCGCGAAGTCATTGATAAGGAGTATCGGGTTGAAGGTGACCTGCGGCGGGAAGTCACGATGAACATCAAGCGGCTGCAGGAGATTGGTTGTTACCGGGGTATCCGTCACCGCCGCAACCTGCCTGTGCGGGGTCAGCGTACCCGGACCAATGCCCGGTGCAAGCGGGGCCCTCGCAAGACGGTGCCCGGGCGCAAGCGGTCACGGGCCAAGAAGTAATGGGCCTGGCCCCACCTCCCACAGGCTTCGCGCTCAGCCGGACGGCTCAGCCCAGGGAGTTGCCCTGGGATGCTTCCCGCCACCAGCCGAAACCGTGAGAGGTGGAGCAATTGTTTATTTTGAAGGAGGAACTCCATGGCGCAGGACAAGCGTGGGGGGAAAAGAGCGGCTCGCCGTGAGCGCAAGCAAATTTCTCACGCTCAGGCTCACATTCAGGCCACTTTCAACAACACGATTATCACCATCACCGACCAACAAGGCAATGTGATCCTTTGGGGCAGTGGGGGGGCAGCCGGCTTCAAAGGCTCGCGTAAGAGCACCCCTTATGCCGCCCAGGTTGCGGCGCAACAGACAGCCAAAAAGGCTGTTGACAGTGGGGTCAGGGAGATAGATGTTTTCGTCAAAGGGCCTGGACCGGGGCGAGAGGCAGCGATCCGCTCTCTCCAGGCGGCGGGGCTCAAGGTGCGCTCCATCACCGATGTCACCCCTATCCCTCACAATGGGTGTCGCCCCCCAAAAAAGCGGAGGGTCTAAGAGCATTACGGTTCAGTTAAGGGTTGGAGTCGAAGCTTGAGCCGGTCTTTTCCGCCTACAAGCTCTACTCCAATTACAGACAGGGAGGCACAATGGCCAAATATACAGGTCCGGTTTGCAAGTTATGCCGACGTGAAGGAGAGAAGTTGCTGCTCAAAGGTGAACGCTGTTTCACCCCCAAATGTGCTCTGGAAAGACGGGCTTATGCTCCTGGGATGCACGGTCGGCAGGCCCAATTCCAGCGTAAGAAGTCGGACTATGGCTTGCAATTAAGGGAGAAGCAGAAGGCGCGTCGCATCTACGGAGTGCTGGAGAGGCAATTCCGTTGCTATTTCAAAGAAGCTGAAAAACGTAAGGGTTTGACAGGGGTCAATTTACTGGTTATGCTGGAAAGCCGCCTCGATAATGTTGTCTATCGCCTGGGCTTTGCCGACTCACGGGCTCAGGCCAGACAACTGGTGCGGCATGGTCACTTTGATGTCAACGGACGGAAAACGGACATCCCCTCCTTTTTGGTGAAGGCTGGCGATGTGATAGCCGTGCGGGAGCGCAGCAAAAAATTGGCTTACTTCAAAAATCTGAGCACCGTTATGGAGCACAAGGCTGTACCCGAATGGCTGAGCCTTGATGTGGCCAAAATGGAAGGGCGAGTTTTGACCCTCCCCAGGCGAGAAGATATTGATGCTTCTCTCAATGAGCAACTGATAGTGGAGTATTACTCCCGTTAGCGGCCGATTCGCTCTCAGCAGTTTATTCCGCGTCCTCGCCCCAGCCCGCGGAAGCGAGCTGGCCGAGGGCGAGGAATCGCCCTTTTCTGTGAGCCCGACGATTTAGCGTCGGGCGGGGCTTCCGGTAGAGTGGCGTTGTTAAGTCCGAGCCCATAGGGCCCTGGGGTTTTCCACGTCGTAACGAGGGGTAGAGGAGGGTGATCTTTGTTGAATCTAGTTTTGCCCAAAATTGAATGTGAGGCCAGCTCGCGGAACTATGGACGCTTTGTCATTGGGCCCTTGGAGAGTGGCTATGGTATCACCTTGGGCAATGCCTTGCGCCGGGTTCTGCTTTCTTCTCTGCCCGGTGCGGCCGTCACTTCCATCAGGATCAGCGGTGTCCATCACGAGTTTTCGGCCATACCTCATGTCAAGGAAGACACAACCGCTCTGATCCTCAATATCAAACAACTTCGCTTGAAGTTACAGGGTGATGAATCTGTGCGCCTGCGCCTTGAGGTGCAGGGTGAAGGGGAAGTCACGGCGGGCGATATCGAGTGTCCCCCTCAGGTGGAAATCGTCAATCCTGACCTGCATTTGTTGACGGCCGACTCCAGCGAGGCCGATTTGGACATAGAAATGGTTGTGGAGCGCGGGAAAGGCTACTCGCCCGCCGAGGAACGGGGCAAGCTCCCCATCGGCGAGCTCCCGGTGGATGCGGTGTTCAGCCCCATTCGCAAAGCTAACTTTGTGGTGGAGCGGGCCCGTGTGGGGCAGATGACGAACTTTGACCGGTTAATTATGGAAATATGGACGGATGGCACCATCGAGCCCGAGAAGGCCCTGAGCAACGCCGCCCAGATTCTGGTCGAGCATCTGTCCTTGCTGGTCGGCGTGGGCAAAGTGCCCTCAAAGGTAGAAGAGGAGGCTGTGGAGAGCCTTATCCCCAGCCGCGTCTATGAGACGCCTATCGAAGAACTGGAGTTGTCTGTTCGGGCCTATAATTGTCTGAAGCGGGCAGGCATCACCAAGGTGGGGGAGATATTGGAGAAGATGGCCAGGAGCGAGGATGAGATCCTTGCCATCCGCAACTTTGGCAAGAAGTCGCTGGTAGAATTGAAGGAAAGGTTGCGGGCCAAGAACTTTTGGCCTGTTGAGGGTGAAAAGGTTGCTGAAGGGTTGACTGAAGTCGCCTATGCTAGGGGCTCTTGACGGAGACGGAGATGAGACATCGTATAGCAGGTCGCCATTTGGGGCGTTCCAGTGGTCATCGGCAGGCGTTGCGGAAAAACCTGACGACGCAATTGTTGCGATACGAACGGATCAAAACAACCGAGGCTAAAGCCAAGGCCATCCGCTCTGAGGCGGAAAAACTGATTACCCTGGCCAAGCGGGGCCTGGCGGACGATCACTATACCCTGCACGCCCGACGCCAGGCTGTGGCCGCTTTGAATGACCCGGCCATAGCCAAGAAGCTTTTCGATGAACTGGCTCCTCGCTATGAGACCAGAGAAGGGGGCTATACTCGCCTCTATAAACTGGGACGGCGACAGGGCGATGGTGCCCCCCTGGTCGTTTTAGAATTGGTGGAGTAGGATGGTTGGTGAGGTCCGAAACCCAACAGCGCGTGATGGCCGTCATCGAGTATGACGGCACGGGTTACCTTGGCTTTCAATGGCAACCTGAAGGGCGAACCATTCAAGGTGAGTTAGAGCGAGTACTGACGAAGCTGACCGGGCAAGAAATCAGGGTGATCGGGGCCGGGCGGACGGACGCGGGTGTCCATGCGGCGGGGCAGGTTATCAGTTTCGTGCCCCGGTGGCGGCATTCTCTCCCTGAATTGCAGAGGGCTATGAATGCCCTGCTCCCGG
>JBBIJG010000183.1:5777-5999 GCA_037446095.1 Caldilineae bacterium | reverse complement strand
TTCATCATGATGGCCGGTCCGATGCCCCATACGCGGGCGATGTCTTTCCTGGACTGACACAACTCCTTAAGGGGCTCGGTGACCAGAGCCTTGCGGGCGCAGGAGCCATCATCGGTGCAGACGATGAGCTCATCGCTGACGGAGCGCATCTTGTCCTCCCAGAAGAGAAGGTCCTTGGTACGGGCGCCGATGATGGAGAGGACCTCATTGCCCGCCTCTCTC
>JBBIJG010000183.1:3337-5760 GCA_037446095.1 Caldilineae bacterium | reverse complement strand
CCTCTATCAGGGCCCGGGCGATGGGGTAAATCGGGGCGATGCCCACACCGCCACCCACACAGACGACAGTGCCATAATTCTCAATTTCCGTGGGCCGCCCCAAGGGGCCGGTGAGACTGGCCAGTTTGTCGCCCACCTGGAAAAGGCCCAGATGCATGGTGCTCTTGCCCACTTCCTGGAAGACAAGAGTGATCGTGCCTTCCTGGCGGTCAAAATCGGCAATGGTCAGGGGGATGCGCTCCCCCTCCTCGATCACCCGCACAATGACAAATTGTCCAGCCTGCGCTTTGCGAGCGACCAGAGGGGCGTTAATCACCATCAGCTTGTTGACAGGTCCCAGTTCTTCCTTGACCAGGATCTCGTACACGTTGCTTGCCTCCTTGCTGTGTTGGTTATTGCCGTCTTCGGATTTGGCCTCAATGCAGGGAGATTATATCTCTGAACAGTGCCTTTGTCAAGAGTTTGAGCAATGAACGTAATCATCTTAGGATTAGGGCCTGGCAACCCGGCGCATTTGACCCGGGAAGCCTGGCAAGTGTTGCAGACAGCAGAAGAGGTGCATCTGCGCACCAAACGTCACCCGACGGTGGCTTTTTTGCCCGCTCACCTCGTCCTGCACTCCTTTGATGACCTCTATGAAGAGAAAGCAGACTTTGCCGAGGTCTATGCGGAGATTGCGGCGCGCGTGCTGGCCCTGGCCGAGCGCCCTCAAGGGGTGATCTATGCCGTGCCGGGCCATCCCCTGGTCGGCGAGGCTTCGGTGCAGCGCATCCTGGCCCTAGCTCCCCAGCGAGGGCTGACGGTGCGGATCGTCGAGGGGCTGAGCTTCATCGAGCCGGTCCTGACCTGCCTGGGCCTGGATGCCTTGGACGGCTTGCAGTTGGTGGATGCCACCGAACTGGCCGCCCGACACCACCCCCCGGTGAACCCGGACCGACCGACCCTGGTGGGGCAGTTGTATGGACGCCACCTGGCTGGTGATGTCAAGCTGACTCTGTTGAACCTCTTCCCGGCTGAACATCCGGTAGTGCTGGTGCGCGGAGCAGGGACCGCTGAGGAGAAAGTGACCCCCCTTCCCCTCTGCGAGCTAGACCGCAGCGAAGAAATAGATCATTTGACAACCCTCTACCTGCCCCCCCTGCCTCAAGCCAGCTCCCTGGAAAGCTTTCAAGACACCATCGCCCATTTGCGCGCCCCTGACGGTTGCCCCTGGGACCGGGAACAGACGCACCAATCGCTGCGCGCCGCCTTGCTGGAAGAGACTTATGAAGTTTTGACCGCCCTGGACGCCGACGACATGGACGCCCTCTGCGAAGAGTTGGGCGATTTGCTTTTGCAAATCCTGCTCCACGCCCAAATCGCTGGGGAGGAAGGCGATTTCAACCTGGCCCAGGTGATCGAGAAAATCAACGCCAAGATCAAACGCCGCCACCCCCACGTCTTCGGCGATGTAGTGGTGAGCGGTACGGAGGAAGTCCTTCACAACTGGGAGGAGATCAAGCGGGAGGAGAAAGGCGAGGCCAGGGGTTCCATGCTGGACAATGTGCCACCCACTCTGCCAGCTCTGGCCCAGGCCCAATCCTACCAGCGGCGGGTGGTGCGGGTCGGATTTGATTGGCCGGATGTGGAAGGGGTGATAGCCAAGGTGGCCGAGGAAGTAGAGGAGCTACGGAGGGCACCAGATGCGGTGAAGCGGGCAGAGGAATTGGGTGACCTGCTCTTTTCCCTGGTCAATCTGGCCCGTTGGTTGGGAGTTGACGCCGAAAGTGCACTCCGGGCAGCTAATGCCCGTTTCGCCCGCCGCTTTGCCGCCATGGAAGACCTCTGCCGCCGGCGGGGGTTGCACCTGGCCAATCTGTCCCCGGCCGAGTTGGACGCCCTGTGGGAGGAGGTCAAAAACCGCTGAGCTGGGCCAGCACAGCCTCGGCGCTACTCCGATCAGGCGCAACGATGATCAGGGTTTCCTGACCCTGGCGGCTGAAAAGCACGCTGACCGTCGGGGCATCCCACCAGGTCCTTTGAGCTTTATCCGCACCGAGTGTCAGTGTCCCTCCGTACTTCCTGGCGACATAGTCGCCGAAAGCAGCAGAGAACTCATGAGCTTCAGCAGCGCTGTCCCAGACTGTACGCACCGTCAACAGAGGCTGACCCTGAGAATTGCGCAAGATGGCGTAGGCATCTCCATCCCATCCTTCGGCCGCCCGGACTGCCTGCCTCCCATCCAGTTGCTCCCTAAGGTAGAGCAAGGTGACCAACTCCCCCATCACATCCCGGTCCAACTGCTCCCAACCCGCACCCAGGATGGCGACCAGATCGGGCAACGCCACCGCCTGGGGCTCATCCCCGGCAGTGTATTTGTCCGGATGCATGACCTGCTCGGTGGATTGCGGGGGATAGCTGTAAGCCCGATTTACGGCGGTCCA
>JBBIJG010000183.1:0-3275 GCA_037446095.1 Caldilineae bacterium | reverse complement strand
GGCAACCTGACTCAGAGCCTGAGGGGCGGTCTCGACCTTCTCTTCCTTCAGACGCGAGGCCTGATAGGCCAGCCACTTCCATTCGGCCTGGGTCACATTCTCATAGGCGTAGAGGGCCATGAGCAGGGTGGCATCACCTTCGGCCAGGGAACGGGCAGCCAGCGCCCGGTCGGAATTGCCCTCGATCTTGATCAGTTGGGCCAGACCAAAATGCTGATCCTGTAAGGCATGGGTGTACTCGTGAGCGAAGGTGACCTTTTGCTCGGTCTCGACCAGTTCGTATTCGGAGATAATGTAGAGCTTTTTCTCGTCGGGAACGTAGAAGCCGGCCAAGCTCTCGGCCTGCATCTCAACCAAGGCTCTGGCCAGGTCAAAGTCCTCATCCAGAAGGCCCAGAGTCACGTAGACCTGCCGCATCTTCTCGATGTCCTCCGGAGTATATTCTGTGGCGTAATATTGGGCGAAGCGCTCCTTCAGCTCGGCCAGGGTCAGAAATTGAAACTCTGCCTCTGTCAGAGGCGGCAGCTTTCGCAAGGCAACGACCTCATCGGCGATCCGGGCCAGGGTGGGTTCATTGATTTCCTCGCGGGTAAAGACCCGGGTGTTGGTAGGAGTGGGCCGGGGAGGGGTAAACGTCGGGGGGAGGGGAAAGGGACAGCAGGCGTTTCGGGGGGCAGGGCCGGCGAGGCTATGGCGACCTGGACGGCAGGGGCTGTCTGCTGGCGAGAGTCCCATACCACAAACCATCCCCCCACGCCCAGTTCGCAGGCGACAGCCAGGGCCAGAGCAGCGATGATGGCCCATTGTTTCCTGGTCATTTCAACACTCTTTTCTGAAGGATTAGCAGTTCCTTGATCCCTTTCTCCGCCAGATCAAGCAGCCTATCCATCTGGGCTCGACTGAAGGTGTTGCTTTCGGCGGTGCCCTGCACTTCCACGTATTGGCCTTCGGCGGTCATGACCACGTTGAAATCCACTTCGGCCATCGAGTCTTCTTCGTAACAGAGGTCGAGCACCGCCTCTCCCTGCACCAACCCGACACTGACGGCCGCCACCGGCGATTTCATGACCCTGGCATGGATCAGGCCGCTGCGGATCAGCTTTTTCAGGGCGATGGCCAGGGCCACGTAACCACCGGTGATGGCTGCCGTGCGGGTACCACCGTCGGCCTGGATGACATCGCAGTCCACGGTCAGGGTGCGCTCTCCCAGCCTGGTGAGGTCTACGGCGGCGCGCAGGGAGCGGCCAATGAGGCGACGGATTTCTTGCGTGCGTGCGCCAGGGCCCTGGGTCTCGCGGGGGGTACGGGTGTGAGTGGCGCGAGGCAACATCCCATACTCGGCTGTGATCCAGCCCTGGTTTTGGCCGACCAGCCAGGCGGGAACCCTCTCCTCCACCGAGACGTTGCAGATCACCCTAGTCTGTCCCATCTCGATGAGCACAGAGCCTTCGGGGTAGGTGATGTAATCCGGGGTGATGACTACCGGCCTCAGTTCATCGTTAGCCCGTCCGTCAGGTCGCATTGTCCGTCTCCCTGCCTACACACCAGCAAGCCAGTGGCGTCACCCCAGAGGTGTTGGGTACACAAGGGATGGAATGCGGGCCCCAGATCAGCCTGACCGAAGATGCCGCCACTTTCGGGCACAGATTGACCCCATAGACGCCTACCGGCCCGCATACAGCGGGCTCATAGCCCGCAGCTTCTCCACGATGCCCGGCAACACGCTCATCACATAGTCCACGTCGGCGTCGGTGTTCTCTCGCCCCAGGGTGAGGCGCAGGCTGCCATGGGCAATCTCCGGCGGGATGCCCATGGCCGTCAACACGTGGGAAGGCTCTGCCTCGCCGGTGGTACAGGCCGAACCGCTGGAAGCACAAATGCCGACCAGGTCCAGATTGAGGAGGATAGCCTCGCCCTCGATGTACTTGAAGACGAAACTGGCGTTGTTGGGCAGGCGGTTGGTGGGATGGCCGGTCAGTTGCACGTCGGGTATCTCGGCGGTGATCTCGTCAATGAGCCGGTCGCGCAGGGCAGCGATGCGCTGATTCTCGCTTTCGGCGTGATCGTAGGCCAGGCGCAGGGCCGTGGCCAGGCCAACAATGTAGGGCACGTTCTCGGTGCCAGCTCGTCGGTTGCGCTCATGGCCACCGCCGGTCTGAGTAGGCAGAAGCGGTGTGCCGTTGCGCACGTACAACACTCCCACTCCCTTGGGGCCGTAGAACTTGTGAGCCGAAAGGGAGAGGAGGTCAACGTTCAACCTGTCCACGTTGAGATCGAGGGTGCCGCCGGCCTGCACGGCGTCCGTGTGGAAGGGGATGCCCTTCTCTCTGGCGATCTTCCCAATCTCGGCGATGGGCTCGATGGTGCCCACCTCGTTGTTGGCGTACATGACGCTGATGAGCACGGTGTCGTCACGGATGGCCCGGCCCACATCGTCGGGGTCTACCACGCCATGCCGGTCCACTGGCACGTAAGTCACCTGGAAGCCAAAGTGCTTTTCCAACTGCTCGCAAGTGTGGCCGACGGCGTGGTGCTCGATGGGGCTGGTGATGATATGGCGACCCTTGCCGGCCTCCCGTTGGGCCAGGCTCACCCCTCGGAGAGCCAGGTTGTCGCTCTCTGAGCCGCAACTGGTAAAGATGACCTCCTCGGGCTTGCAGCCCAGGATGTCGGCCACCGTGCGGCGGGCCTCATCGAGGGCTTTATGGGCCTCACGCCCCAGGCTGTAGATGCTGGAAGCGTTGCCGTAGCGCTCGGTAAAATAGGGTAGCATGGCCTCCACCACCCTGGGGTCCACAGCGGTAGTGGCGGCATGGTCCAGGTAGATGGTTCTGTTGGACAATTCTCTCCCTCCTCTCTGCTCACTGAGCACTGAACAGTTCAGTGCTCAGGTAACGTTCACCGGTATCGGGCAAGATGACGACCACGGTTTTGTCGTCGCCCAGGCTTTCGGCCACGCGGAGGGCAGCGCAAGCCGCTGCGCCGGAAGAGATGCCCACCAACAGGCCCTCCTGGCGGGCCAATCGTCGCGCTGTCTCCATCGCCTCCGCGTCGGTTACGGCGATGACCTCGTCTATCAGGTCCCTATTCAAGACGTCAGGCACAAAACCGGCACCGATGCCCTGGATCTTGTGGGGGCCCGGCCGGCCGCCAGAGAGGACGGGGGAACCGGCCGGCTCGACGGCGACAATGCGCACCGTGGGGTAGCGCTCCTTGAGCACCTCCCCCACGCCGGTCAACGTCCCACCGGTGCCTACTCCGGCCACGAAAGCATG
>JBBIJG010000182.1:0-6008 GCA_037446095.1 Caldilineae bacterium | reverse complement strand
CGAAGCTGGCCAAAACGACCACCAAAAGCAAAACGTAGAGGCCAGGATGGGGCTGGTCACCATCTTGCTCTGCTCCAGACACTACAGCTCCGGCCAGCACGGAAAGGGTGAAGGCGGTCAGGGCCAGCAGCCGCCAGGGAAACTGTACCAGAGCCGCCACAGAAAAAAGCCGCCACACCGGCAGGGAGACGGGCAACATGGCCAGGATGATACCCAGGGTAAGGCCCAGGAAAAACAGCACCGTCCCTCGTTCGGGTACCCATTGCCGGAGGGCCAGAACAGCCGCCATCAGGGTCAAGGTAACAGCCGCCAGGCCCAGTTGCAGTGACATGGTGTCTTCGGGACCCTCGACGGCGTAGCCATAGTCCCAGAAAGCTGAGAGCAACTGGAAGGGGTAGATAAAGTGCTGATCATAGCTATAGGTTGCCCTGGTCCACTGTTCCTGGGCAATGTAGCTTCTCTCCATGATCATCGGCAACAGGAAAACGGCGCTGAGGCCCAGGGCCAGAGCAGCCGCAGCCAGGGCAAAGTGGCATCTGGCCCCGCCTTTACGCAGCACCAGCCAGAGCACATAGGCCATCAGGAGAGGGGTGAAGAGGAAAGCGGTCACGATGTGGGTCAAGATCAGGCCCGCGTAAGCCAGGCCGGCCAGAGCCAGATAGCGCCGCCGGCCGGTCTCCAACAATTCCAGAAAGAGCAACAGGATCAGAGGGAAGAAGACAAAGGCGCAGAACTCGGTGAAGGCGCAGCGCACATAGATATCCACCAAACGGTAAGGCACATAAGTGTAGACCACTGCTGATACCAGCCCTGCCGCAGGTCCCCAAAGGCGCCGAACGAAGGTGTACATGGTCAGGCCCGACAAGAGGAAGGCTAGAGCGTAAGTGATCTTGACGGCGGTCGTGGGCCCTGCTCCCAGCAGGTGAAAGACCTCGGCCACATAGTACGCCAGCGGGGCGTAGAAAATAAAAGTGGGATACCCATAACCGAGGCCGTGATCAGGCCCCCAGCGCGGGTAGAGGTAACCGTCCTGGATACCCTGGTGGAACTCGGTCAAGAAGAAGACGCTGTGGGCGGCATCGTGGGCCTTGAGGAAATAAACCGGCGTGAGGAGTGGGGCCCAGGCGAAGAGGGAGAAAGCCAGAAGCCAAAATATATTGTTGAGCTCCCACCGATGGTCTTTCATGCGTTGTCTATTGCCTCTCTGACACCCAGCCCTTACCCCGTTGTGCGACTAAGTTCGCGTCTGGGGGCTCTCACCCTCACCGGAGTGAAGCGCTTCGTTCATGCTTCCGCTACGGAATCCGGCCAGGTCCAGGGTCACATAGGTGTAGCCTAATTCCTTCAACGCCGCCACGACGCGTTGGCGGGTGTTTTCCTCCAGGAATCGGGCCATATCTTTTGGCTCTACCTCCAGTCGGGCCACGGCATCGTGGTGGCGCACCCGCAGTTGACGCAGCCCCAGTTCCCGACGCAGGAAATCCTCAGCCGCATTGACCTGGCGCAGATGCGCTGTGGTGATGGGTGTGCCATAAGGGAAGCGTGAAGCCAGACAGGCCAGTGCGGGCTTGTCCCAGGTCGGCAGCCCCATGCGCCGCGATAGCTCCCGCACCTCGGATTTGCCCAGGCCCGCTTCCAGCAGCGGGGCCCGGGCGCCGCACTCTCTGGCGGCTCTCATGCCAGGCCGATAATCGCCCAGATCATCCTGAGTGGCACCGTACACCACATTTTGCAAGCCCTCCTGCCTGGCAACGGCCCGGATTGCCGCGAAGAGCTCTGTCTTGCAGTAGTAGCACCTGTCTGGAGGGTTGCTGGCGAAACGAGGATCCTCCAGTTCCCGGGTATTGATGAGATGCCAGCGCGCTCCCAATTGCCGGGCCACCTTTTGCGCCTCGGCTTTCTCTTTGGCGGGATACGTTGGCGAGTCAGCCGTCACGGCCAGCACCCTCTCGGGTCCCAGCACTTCCAGGCAGGCTGCCAGCAGATAGGTGCTGTCCACGCCACCGGAATAGGCTACGGCCACACTGCCCAGGTCACCCACCAGGGCATAAAGTCTGTCACGCTTCGCGTCCAGCTCGTCCATCCTCTTCCACCTGCGCCCTGGCCGATTCCAGGGCAAACAAAGCCGCACCGAAGGCGCCCATCTCTTGAGGATGGGGCGCGATGACGACCTCGCCCTGCAATTCGGCACCCAGAAGCTCGGCCACAATGGGATTAAAGGCTACAACCCCACCGCTCATGACCACCCGACCGGTCAACACATCCATCTCCCGGATGCGTTTCACGACCGACCTGAACAGGCCCTTGACAATATCTTCGACTTGCTCACCTGCTCTGATCTTGTCCAGCACCTCCGTGGCCGTAAAGACGGTGCAATAGCTCCCCAGTATCGTCTCCTTGCGGGCACCCCTGGCCAGCCTGTCCAAGTCCTCGAGGGGAATGTCCAGCTTGTAGGCTATCTCTTCCAGAAAGCTGCCCGTCCCCGCGGCGCACTTGCGGTTCATTTTGAAGCTGACCCTATGCCCTTGGGCGTCCAGCTTGATGATTTTGCTGTCCTGTCCCCCGATGTCCACCACCGTGATAGCTTCCGGGAAGTAATGATAACATCCTTTGGAATGACAGGCTATCTCAGTCCTGGTCTCGTGGGCAAAAGAGATATTGTTGCGCCCATAGCCGGTGGCAGTGATGAGTTCTATCTCGTCCCGTGAGAGGCCAGCCCGTCTGATGGCCTCTGCCAGCGCAACCGTCGCCGACCCTGGCAGGTCTGCAGCCGTTTTCTTGACAAAACTGCCCCGCACCTTTTTCTGAGCGTCAATGATAACCGCCTTGGTCGTGGACGTTCCTGAATCTATGCCTGCAAAGTATCTGTCCTTCAGAATGGGCCCTCCTCCCGTGAAAAATAGCTTGACCATAGCGTGGCACAGAATCCACGCCTGCGCCCTGGGTGCCTTTTATCCGCCCTGGCAACAGGACACCCGCATGACCAACTCCCGACTGGAGAGGAGCGTTCAAGATGAAGGGGTAACCCCCAAGCCGGGGGTGGGAACCGCTATGGGGGGTGTTGGACTGGCCGTAGGCGAGGCGGTCGGCGTCGGTGAGAGAACGATCGGTGTCGGCGTGGGAGGAGGTGGTGCCGGCATAGGGATGATGAAGAAAACCATACTCAGCACAACCATCAGGCTGAGCGCCCAAAAGGCAATTTGCCGGGTTCTGGCTCGTGACTTGCGCGCGCTACGTTTCACCGTTTATCTCCCCCCCTTCAGACTTGCTGAAACGGGCTTCAAACTGGGCTATCTGCCCTCTCAGAGAGGGCAAGAAAATTCTCAGGCCCGGAGGGTCTCCCCCTAGTATTATACCATAGCTCCTATCTCCCAGCCAAACGTGAACAGGTGACAGTCACCTTCTGGTATAATTGGGGATTTATGGTATAATGTATAAAGAGGGAAAAAAGCATCATGCTGAAGGACATCCTGACCAAGATCGTTGGCGATTCCAACGAGAAAGAATTGAATAAGCTGTGGCCCATCGTAGAAGGGATCAACGCCCTGGAACCGGAGTTTGAAAAACTGTCGGACGAGGAGTTGCGAGCCTTGACCGCTCAGTTCAAGGCCCAGATAGCCGAGGCCACCGCCGATCTCAAAGCCCGGCTCCAAGAGAAGCAGCGTGAGCTGACCGGAGAGACCGATTTCTACCATCGGGAACGGATCCGGGTAGAAACCGAAAAGATCGAAGCTGAGCTCAGAAAAGTTGAGGAGGAGCTTTTAGAGGAGTTCCTCCCCCGCGCTTTTGCCGCTGTGCGCGAAGCCTCCAAACGCACCATTGGTATGCGCCACTTTGATGTCCAGCTTCTGGGGGGCATTGTCCTCCACCGGGGCAAGATCGCAGAGATGAA
The DNA here is from genome assembly GCA_037446095.1 of Caldilineae bacterium. GTDB lineage: Bacteria > Chloroflexota > Anaerolineae > E26-bin7 > E26-bin7 > E26-bin7. The sequence continues at coordinate 2,116 of JBBIJG010000182.1, read as the reverse complement.
GACTGGGGAAGGCAAAACTCTGGTCGCCACTTTGCCCCTCTACCTCAACGCGCTCACCGGCCGGGGCGCTCACCTGGTGACAGTCAATGATTACCTGGCCAAACGCGACACCCAGTGGATGGGCCCCATCTATCATTTGCTGGGCCTTTCGGTAGGGGTCATCCAGTCGGCGGCCGCCAACCCCGACCTGGGCTCCTTCCTCTTCGACCCCCACTACCCGGCCACCGATGACCGCTTCCAACACCTGAGACCCGTCCGACGCCGTGAGGCCTATCTGGCCGATATAACCTATGGCACCAACAACGAGTTCGGCTTTGACTACCTGCGGGACAACATGGCCCGGGACCTTGCCGAGTGTGTGCAACGCGAACTGAATTACGCCATCGTTGACGAGGTAGATAACATTCTCATTGACGAAGCCCGCACCCCTCTCATCATCTCCGGCCAGGCGGAGGAATCGGCGGAATACTATGAGACCTTCGCCCGCCTGGTGCCCCGTCTGCGCCGTGAGACAGACTACCTGGTAGATGAAAAAGCCCGGGTGGTGACCCTGACCGAAGAGGGCATCGCCAAGGTAGAAAGCTGGTTGGGGATTGAAAACCTATACTCACCAGAGCATTTTGAGCTGACACCCTATCTGGACAATGCCCTTCGCGCTCACGTCCTCTTCAAGCGCGATCGCGATTACATCGTCCAGGATCATCAGGTCATTATCGTGGATGAGTTCACCGGCCGCCTGATGCACGGACGGCGGTACGCCGAAGGGTTGCATCAGGCCATCGAGGCCAAAGAAGGGGTCCGCGTACAGCGCGAGAGCCTGACCCTGGCCACCATCACCTTTCAGAATTACTTCCGCATGTACCGCAAGCTGGCCGGCATGACGGGCACAGCCGCTACCGAAGCTGAAGAGTTCCACAAAATCTACAACCTGGACGTGGTGGTCATCCCCACCCACAAGCCCATGATCCGCATTGATTACCCCGATGTGGTCTACAAGAACGAGGCGGCCAAGTTCAGAGCCATAGTCCGGGAGATAGAGGAGCTCTACCAACAAGGCCGGCCGGTGTTGGTAGGGACCATATCCATCGAGCGCTCCGAGATGCTCTCGGAGATGTTGCGGCGCCGGGGCATCCCCCACCAGGTGCTCAACGCCAAGCATCATGAGAAAGAGGCCACGATCATCGCCCAGGCTGGCCGGCCAGGGGCGGTGACCATTGCCACCAACATGGCCGGACGTGGGGTGGACATCCTTTTGGGAGGCAACCCCGAGGGCCTGGCTCGCGAGGAACTGCGCCGTAAGGGCGTGGATTTGACCACCGTCTCGGCTGAGGAGTGGGGCCAGGCTCTGGCCAAAGCGGCCGAACTCTGCCGGCGGGACAGAGAGAAGGTCCTGGCTCTGGGCGGGTTGCACATTTTGGGCACCGAGCGCCACGAGGCCCGCCGCATTGACAACCAGTTGCGTGGCCGCGCCGGCCGCCAGGGAGATCCGGGTTCCTCCCGTTTTTACCTCTCCCTGGAGGATGACCTGATGCGTCGCTTCGGCGGTCAGACCGTGGCCAGCCTCATGGAACGCCTGGGGATAGAGGACGACATCCCTATCGAACACAGCCTGATCTCTAAAAGCATCGAGAATGTCCAGATCAAAGTCGAGGGCTATAATTTTGACATCCGCAAGCACGTGCTGGAATATGACGATGTGGTCAACAAGCAGCGGGAGATCGTCTACCAGCAACGGCGCCAGATTCTGAGCGAACCAACTCTGAAACCTATCATCATGCGCCTGGCAGGCGAAGAGCTCGGCGGGCTTGTCTCCCTCTACACTGCCGGCCATGACCGCGAGGAGTGGGACCTGGCCGGGCTGTACATGGCCGTGAAAGCCATCCTCCCTTTGCCAGCCCCCCAGTCGGCGATGGTAGCCGAGTGGGAACAGAAACGGCCGGAGGAAATCGAAGCCCACTTATTGGAACTGGCGGAACAAGCCTATAATAACATGGAGGCTTCTCTGGGACGCCAATTCTTCCGTCAGGCCCAGCAGACCGGGCTCCGCCTAGCCGAGCTGGCCGAAGCCGATACCGGAGGACTGTACAAGCTCCTTTACCAAAACCTGGAGCGTTAC
>JBBIJG010000181.1:0-6010 GCA_037446095.1 Caldilineae bacterium | reverse complement strand
CGTGACCTTTTGGGCGGCAAGGGGGCCGGCTTGGCCTAGATGACCAACGCTGGACTGCCGGTGCCCCCGGGGTTTACCATCACCACCGAAGCCTGCAACGCCTACTTTGAGGCGGGCAAAAAGTTCCCTGAAGGGATGTGGGATCAGGTACTGGAGGCGCTGAAGGCCGTGGAACAGCAAACCGGCAAAAAGTTCGGCGACCCCCGGAATCCGCTGCTGGTTTCCGGTCGGGGGCCAAGTTCTCCATGCCGGGCATGATGGATACCGTGCTCAACATCGGTCTCAACCCCGAGACGCTCCAGGGTCTGATTACACTGACCGGTGACGAACGCTTCGCCTATGACGCCTATCGCCGCCTGATCCAGATGTTTGGGCGCATCGTCAAAGGCATTGACGGCGAAAAGTTCGAGCACATCTTGGACCAGTACAAGGCCAAGACCAGGGGCGGTAAAGACACCGATCTGACCGCTGAGATGCTCAAGGACGTGGTGCGTGACTACAAGGCGCTTTACAAGCAAGAGCTGGGCGAAGATTTCCCCGATAAGCCCCTGGAGCAATTGTATCAGGCTATTGAAGCTGTGTTCGGCTCGTGGTTTGGCAAACGGGCAGTGGACTACCGCAATTTCAACAAAATCCCCCACGACCTGGGCACGGCCGCCAACGTGCAAACCATGGTCTTCGGCAACATGGGCGATAGTTCAGGCACCGGCGTCGCTTTCACCCGTGACCCGGCCACCGGAGAGAAAAAAGTCTACGGCGAGTACCTGTTGAACGCCCAGGGTGAGGATGTGGTGGCCGGCATCCGCACGCCGCACCCTATCGCCGACATGGCCAGAGAAATGCCGCAACAATACGAAGAGTTCTTGAAAATCTGTGGCCTCCTGGAGCGTCACTACCGGGATGTGCAGGACATGGAGTTTACCATCGAGCGGGGCAAGCTGTGGATGCTCCAGACCCGCACCGGCAAACGCACGGCGGCGGCGGCGGTCAAGATCGCCGTAGACATGGTGAAGGAGGGCCTAATCACCAAGGAAGAGGCCATCCTGCGCATAGAACCGGCCCAGATCAACCAATTGCTTCTGCCGCGCTTTGACCTGAAAGCAGTGGACGAAGCCCGTAAGCGCGGTGACTTTCTGGCCAAAGGCCTGAATGCCAGCCCTGGTGAAGCCTCGGGCGTGGCCGCCTTTGATGCCGACACGGCCGAAGAATGGGGCAAGGCCGGCCAGCGGGTCATCCTCGTCCGCCCTGAAACAGCCCCCGACTACGCGCACGGCATGTTGCAGAGCAAAGGCATCCTCACCCAGCGTGGCGGAGCTACCTCCCATGCGGCTGTGGTGGCCCGGGGCCTGGGTCTGCCCTGCGTGGCCGGTTGCGAGGCGATCCGCGTGGACGTCGAGCGCAAGCTGTTTGAGGTCAACGGGCGCGTCATCAGAGAGGGTGACACCATTTCCATCAGCGGCACCACCGGCGAGGTGTTCGCCGGCGCCATCGCCACCATTGACCCCGACTTTGACAGAGAAGAGGACCTCAAGACCCTGCTGAGCTGGGCCGACGAGTTCCGACGGCTGGGGGTGTGGGCCAATGCTGACTATCCCAAAGATGCGGCCATCGCCCGTAAATTCGGCGCAGAGGGCATTGGCCTATGCCGTACCGAGCACATGTTCTTTGAAACAGACCGGTTGCCCATTGTCCAAAAAATGATCCTAGCCGACAACGACCAGGAGCGGGAGAAATATCTGGCCCAATTGCTGCCCCTCCAGCGCAGCGATTTTGAAGGCATCTTCCGCGTGATGGACGGCTGCCCGGTCATCATCCGCCTGATTGACCCGCCCCTGCACGAGTTCCTGCCCAGCTATAGCGAGTTGCTGGTGGAAGTGGCCGGCCTGCGAGTGGCAGCCTCCTACTCCAACGATCCACAGATTGGGGAGTTACTGGAGGAGAAAGAAAAAATGCTGCGGGCGGTCAGCGCCATGCACGAAGCCAACCCCATGCTGGGCCTGCGCGGCATCCGCCTGGGCATCACCATGCCGGGCATCACCCGGATGCAGGTGCGGGCCATCATGGAGGCAGCCTGCAACGTAGCCAAAGAGGGCGTGGATGTCCACCCAGAGATCATGATTCCCCTCACCGGTCACGTCAACGAGTTAAAGGTGTCCCGTGAATTGCTGGAACCGGTGGCCAAACAAGTCATGGAGGAGAAAGGCATCCGGGTGGACTACAAGTTTGGGACCATGATCGAGATCCCACGTGCGGCGCTGACTGCTGGCGAGGTAGCCAAGTACGCCGAGTTCTTCAGCTTTGGCACCAATGACCTGACCCAGACCGTCTTCGGCTACAGCCGGGACGACGCCGAAGGGAAGTTCCTTCTGAAATACGTCGAAGATAGGATTCTGCCAGAGAACCCGTTCCAGGTATTGGACCGGGAGGGAGTGGGGCGGCTCATGCGCATCGGCGTGGAAGAGGGCCGCAAGACGCGGCCTGAGTTGGAGGTAGGCATCTGCGGCGAACACGGGGGTGACCCCAGTTCGATTGAGTTCTGCCACATGGTTGGCCTCAACTACGTTTCCTGCTCTCCTTTCCGCGTCCCTGTGGCCCGGTTGGCCGCGGCCCAGGCGGCACTGAACGAGCGGGCAACGACCACAGTGCGCAAGGACGTGTAGCTAGAAGAGGAGGAGCAATAGCCACCGTGAAATTACGGATCCTTGCCCGGAATGATGTCCGGCGGGCTGTCTCGATGGCTCAGGCCATCGAAATCGTGAAAGAGGCTTTCGCCCAACTTTCAGCTGGCCAGGCTGTGGTGCCCATCCGCACCCAGCTAGAAGTGGCCCGACACGAGGGGGTCACCCTCTTCATGCCCGCTTACCTTCAAAAAAGCGATGACTTGGGCGTGAAGATTGTTTCCGTCTTCCCCCGCAATCTGGAGAGGGGTCTGCCCACCATTCACGCTCTGGTGGCAGTGGTGGATGCCGGGACAGGATGCCCGGCGGCCGTCATGGATGGAACCTATTTGACGGCTCTGCGCACCGGCGCAGCTTCGGGAGCAGCCACCGATCTCCTGGCCCGTACAGACGCCCGGGTGGCAGCCGTCTTTGGAGCCGGGGTCCAGGGCCGCACTCAGTTGGAGGCGGTCTGTCAGGTGCGAAACATCGAAAAAGCGTGGGTTTACGATGTCAACCGGGAAGCAGCTAAGAAATACGCCGAGGAGATGCGAGGACGGGGCGGACGTATCCCTGGTGATATTGTCGTAGCCTCTTCTCCCACCGAAGCGGTGCGGGAGGCCGACATCATCTGCACGGCCACCACCGCCAGGACCCCTGTCTTTGCTGACGCCGATCTCAAAGCGGGCGTGCACATCAATGCGGTTGGCGCCTTCACCCCTCAGATGCAGGAGGTCCCGGAGGAGACCATCGGAAGGGCCAAACTCGTGGTGGACTCACGGGAAGCTTGCTGGGCCGAGGCTGGCGATCTGATCATCCCTCGCCAAAAAGGTCTCATCTCCGCGGGCGACATCTACGCCGAGCTAGGTGAAATCGCAGCCGGGACGAAACCCGGGCGCGAGAACGACCAGGAAATTACCTTCTTTAAATCGGTCGGCAACGCTGTTCAGGATGTCTCGGTGGCCAGGAAGGTTCTGGAGGAGGCGGGCAGGTTGGGCCTGGGCCTCGAAGTCGAGCTATGACTCAAGGTGCGACGCACTTTTGGAAGTGCGTCGTACCTTGACTTGCTGCTCTTAGTCGTCGCGGGCGCAGCGGAAACCCACGACTCGTAAGCGACGGTCAGGATGGGCGATGTCCCGGCGAGCGCAGCGAGCATCGTCAGCAGGATGGTTCCAGGAGCCGCCTCGCACCACTTTGTATCTGTGGCCAAAGAAGGGGGACCAGGCAGCGCTGCCCGGGTAGGCCTCGTACCAGTCGGCGACCCACTCCCAGACGTTCCCGGCCATGTCGTAGGCGCCGTAGGGGCTGGCTCCCTCCGGGTAACTTCCCACGGGCGTCGTGTCGCCGACACGATAGTCCGAATTGAGCCTGTGTGGATCGAGCACCTCACCCCAGGGGTAGGTTGCCCCAGCCGTCCCCCGGGCCGCTTTCTCCCACTCCGCTTCAGAAGGCAACCGCTTTCCGTGGTACTGGCAGTAGGCCTTGGCACCGTGCCAACTGACCTCTATGACCGGGTGGTCCTCATAGCCCCGCTCCGCCACGTATTGCCCCTCTTCATAGAGAAGACGGCTGTCAGGATTCTCGACTTTGATGTCGGCACAGATGTGCCCTTCGCAGCGCCCTCGGTCTCCCCGCGTGGCGTTCAGGAAGTCGGCGTACTGGGCGTTGGTGACCTCGTACCGGTCTATCCAGAAAGCATCCAGGTAGAGCCGGTGCATGGGTGCTTCGTCCGCATCTCCCTGGTTGCTGCCCATCCAGAAATCACCGGCCGGGACGAAGACCATCTCTCCGCTGGGAGACGCGGTCCGAGGCAGGCATCCGGCGAGGTCAACCACCAGGAGCGAAGCTATCAGCAGCCGAGCCACAAGGGTATGGCCAAGACAAGAAGGAGTAACTTCTGCTCCCGCCGGATTTGCAATCCGGTGATCCGACGGCTGGATTACAAATCCAGCCGGAGCAAACCGGGAAGTCATATTGCTGCGAACCCCAGAACCAACAGCCCCCTTTCCCTCATTGCAGGAAAAGGGGGCTTTCATCACCACTCCGTTTCTATGGGGCATCTCATCCGCCTTCAGGGTCAGGTGACAGTAAGGTGAGGGACACCCGATGATTATCCGCCCAGGTAGGCTTTTTTAACGTCTGGATTATTGGCCAGCGCCTCGGAAGCGTCCGCCAGGACGATATTCCCCGTTTCCAGCACATAGCCTCGCTGGGCAAATTGGAGGGCCATACGGGCGTTTTGCTCCACGAGAAGGATGGTCGTTCCTTCTCTGTTGATGTCTTTCAGGGCATCGAACAGGCTCTTCATCAGCACGGGGGCCAGCCCCATAGAAGGCTCATCAAGGAGCATCATCTCCCTCCCACTCATAAGGGCCCTTCCGACGGCCAGCATCTGCTGTTCCCCACCGCTTAAGGTCTCAGCTTTCTGCTCCGTCCTTTCCGCCAGGCGTGGGAAGAGAGAAAACACCAACTCCAGGTCCCGTTCGATGGCTTTGCCATCCTTGCGGGCGAAGGCGGCCAGCCTGAGGTTCTCCATGACCGTCAGATTGCCGAAAAGGCGCCTCCCCTCGGGGACGTGGGAGATGCCCAGTTCACTGACCACCTTATCGGCCGGGTACTCCAGAAGGTCGCGCCCTTTATAGACTATCCTGCTTCCCGGTTCCACGCGCACCAGGCGGGAGATAGCCCTCAGAGTCGTGGATTTACCGGCGCCGTTAGCTCCAATAATGCAGACAATCTCGCCCTTGTCAACCTGGAAGCTAATCCCATGCAGCGCCCTGATCCCTCCGTAGGATACCTTCAGATTCTCCACCGACAGCAGCATCAGGTGACCACCTCCTTCCCCAGGTAGGCTTCTACCACTCTGGGATTGTTTCGTATTTCTTCCGGCGTACCCTCGGCGATTAGCGCCCCAAAGTCTATGGCCTGAATGGTCTCGCAGAGGTCCATGACCACTTTCATCCTGTGTTCGATGAGGAAAATGGCCAATCCCAAATCCTCTCTTATCTTGCGGATGACTTCCATGGTCTCTATCATTTCTTCGGGGTTCATCCCGGCCGTCGGCTCATCCAGGAGGAGCAGCTTAGGCTCCACGGCCAGGGCCCTGGCCATCTCCACTTTTCTTTGTACACCGTAGGGCAGATTCGTCACTACCTGATTGGCAAAGCGGCTGATGCCCATCATCTCCAGAAGGGCATAGGCCCTTTCCTCGATTTCCTTTTCTTCCCTTTGGCGCTGGGCCGTCCCCAGGAAAGCCCCTATCAATCCGTAGCGGATCTTGGAATAGTGGGCCAGCTTGACGTGGTCCAGGGCGGTCATATACCTCCACAGCCGAAGGTTCTGGAAAGTTCGGC
>JBBIJG010000180.1:2045-6024 GCA_037446095.1 Caldilineae bacterium | reverse complement strand
TACCAGCGGTTGTCCTGCTCGTTGTTGGAGCTGACACCGCTGGGGTCATCCACCGAGACCACCACGAAACCACCGGCGATGTCTATGAGCTTGACCTGTTGCAAGGAATCGGCAGCCACGTTCAACCCGACGTGCTTCATGACCACCATAGCCCGGGCCCTGGAGAAAGACGCGCCAGTGACAGCGTCAAAGGCAACTTTCTCATTGACCGACCAATAGGCGATGAAGCCCAGGTGAGGGGCAGCCTCAATAAGGGTTTCCAAAATCTCTGTGGAAGGGGTCCCTGGATAGCCGGTGGCAAACTGCACGCCAGCCTCGATTGCCCCTCTGGCAATGGCTTCGTTGCCTAATGCCAAAACCCGAGTGCCTGGTGCATCCTGAAACAGCACCTCTTTTTTCATCCGCACCTCCTCATGGTGTTCGTTGTGAGCAGTGTACATTTCTGCAGCCGCGCTCTCCAGAGCGCGGTTCCCGTGAAAAGAGGATAGTAGGGCGGAGACGGAATCTGCGCCTACATGCCTGTGAGCACCTCCCCCATCCCTCTGGCCAGCTCCACCCTCACCCCCAGCCTGGCCTCAATCTCCAGAGGAGTCATGTCATCCAGGGTCATCTCTCCGGCCGCATTGAACATGGTCCGGGGCAGAAAGACGACTTCGCCCAGCTCACCGCCTGGCCAGGCTCGCCTTTGTAACGCCCCGATCACATCCCGTCCCGTCAGAAGCCCTGAGACGGTCACTGTCGGCCCAAAGAAGGCGTTGGCCACAGAGATGACCTGGACCTCGAGCCCGGTCAACTGGCCCAACTCGACCGCTATCTTTTCCAGCAGCGGGGCGATCAGCGCCCCGCAGACTAGGGTGATGGTGCCGGCCCTGCTTCCTGAACCTGGAGCTCTGGCTTTAACCTCCTCCCACTCGTCCAGGAGCACTCTGGTCAGCCCTACTCCATTCTCCAGTTGGGGAAAGCCATCATACTCATCGGCTGAGGGAATCGGACGGCCGGCCAGAAAGTACCACTCGTCGGAGGCGTAAACCAGATTGCGGTTGTGCTGTCTCCGATACGCCCTTTGCCAAGCCGCGGTTTGGTCGAGGATGAGCTCTGCCTCGTCCGGCCTGTAGGGGCGCAGGGCGCAGCGATGGTACCTGGTGAGGCCCACAGGCACGATGGCAATGGACTGCACGACGGGATGAAGGGCAGCCAGGTCGGTGACAGTTTGGGCCAAGGCAGGCCCATCGTTGAGGTCAGGCACCAGGACAACCTGGGTGTGGAATTGGATGCCCAGTTCACCCAGCCGACGAAGCTGGTCTATCACATGGGGGGCAGTCGGATTGCCCAGGATGCGGCGGCGCAGCGCCAGATCCGTGGCGTGGACCGAGACATAGAGAGGGCTCAAACGCTGTTCGGCCAGTCTCTCCCAGTCGTCCTCACTCAGATTGGTCAGGGTGATAAAGTTGCCGAAGAGGAAGGAATAGCGGTAGTCGTCATCCCTGAGGTAGAGGGAAGGGCGCAGGCCCTCAGGCAGGCCAGCTATAAAGCAAAAAGCACACCGGCTGTTGCAGCGGCGGAGGCCATCGAAAGTGGGGGTGGTGAATTCGATACCCAGTTCCTCTTCGTAGCCGCGTTCAATATGCAAGACCAGGTGCTGGCCGTCCCGTTGGAGGATCAGCTCCAGTTCCTCCTCGGCTCCGTAGAAGCGATAGTCAATTACGTCGCGCAGGACATGGCCGTTGATGGAGACCACTCGATCGCCCGGTCGTATGCCTTCTCTCTCGGCGATGCTGCCCTCAGCCACCGCCGCTATGACCCCGTAACCGTTCTCGCCCACAGTCCCTCTCGAAAACCAGGAACCGCTCCGTGGCTGAATCCAGGTTGCTGTACACACCCCGGTATTCCGGGGGGAGGATAGCCGCCAGTTGATACATGGCCTCTTCGGTCATCTGGTGGAGGACATCCCGTTTGACCTTCTCTCCACTTAACTGGAAGCGGAAGGGTTTACCAATGACGACTTTGACATCGGTGCGGCGCAACCTCTTCAAATTGGAAACCAGGTCTTTCACGCCACTGATCGCCATAGGCAAGATAGGGGCATTGGCCCGCAAGGCAATGAAGGTCAGCCCATTATGGCCCGGCTGAAGGGAGCATGTCTCGCTGCGGGTGCCCTCCGGGGCCATGAGCAAGACCTCGCCTCGGCGCAGCACTTCCAGGGCCTGCCGTAAGGCCCGCCGATCAATTTCACCCCGTCGCACCGGAAAAGCCCCGTAGAGGCGGACGATGGGGCCCAGAATCGGATCGCGGAAGCTCTCAACCTTAGCCATAGCCACCACCTCTCGTGGCATCACCCCGCCCGCGATGGCCGGATCGGTCAAATGGGTGTGATTGATCATCAGGATCAGAGGCCCCTCAGGCGGCACATTTTCCAGACCCGCCACCTCCAGGTTGAGGAGCAGTTTGAACAGCACTCTCCTGAGGATGATGTTCAGAAGGCGACGAGTGAACATCCGTCTTCTCCTCCTGGCAGGATTATCTGTCCTGCCTCCACACCAATTCCTTCACTTTAGCCAGAACCTGCTCAATGCTCAGTCCCTCGGTGTCAACGATGACTGCGTCGTCAGCCGGCCGCAGGGGCGCAACTTCGCGCTGGCTGTCAATTTGGTCACGGCGGCGCATGGCCTCTAGAATCTCTTCGTATGTGGCAGGCTGCCCCATCGCTCGCCTCTCCAGATAGCGGCGGCGAGCCCTCTCTGTCACCGAGGCGTCGAGGTAGATTTTCAGGTCCGCCTCAGGCAAAACCACGGTGCCGATGTCCCTTCCGACCATGATGATCCGACCTCGCCGGCCGATGCGCCGTTGCTGAGCGGTCAACGCAGCCCGCACCCCAGGGTAGGCCGAGACAGGCGAGACGTAGGCATCTACTTCCGGGCGCCGAATCTGCCATGTCACATCGGTACCATCGGCGTAGACGGTGTACTGGCGACCATCGTCTACGGTGGGTCCGGTCACGTCAATCCTGATGCTCTCGGCCAGAGCGGTGATCGTTTCCTCATCCGCGATGTCCAGGCCACGTTCCAGGGCAACCCAGGTGACGGCCCGATACATCACCCCGGTGTCAAGATACGTGTAGCCCAACTGCTTGGCCAGCAGGCTGGCAATGGTGCTCTTGCCTGCCGCAGCCGGCCCGTCAATAGCAATGGTGGATGGCTTGCTCAAGGTCTATCCTAACAGAACGGTCTGGCCTGCGCCGTCTGATGCCGTGACTATACCTGGGCGCATTGTACCATATCTTGAGTCAAACGGCAAAGCTGATTTGGCTCCAGGCCGGGGTAACTGCTCACCCGCTCACGCCGGATCTGTAATCCGGCGGGTCAAACGGGCCAGAATTTGGGTAGGGTACGGTGTCCCTATTGTACTAGGGTACAGAGCCCTCCCGTACTTGGGCGATTTGGGCTTGGATTGCAAATCCAAGCCGAGCAGGGTGAGCAATTGCAGGCCGGGCAAACAACGGCGCTACTCTTTAATCTCACTTGCATAGTATAGCAGAATTCGGCTTTGCTGGCAATGTTTTTCTTTTTGCTCAACCTGTAGTAGAATACCGGTAAAGCAACCACGAAAGTGCGACGCACTTTTGCGTCGCACAAGTGCAGCAGAGGGGTTTGGGGAAATGGACGGTTATCTCGTCAGCGCCTGTCTGCTGGGCATCCCCACCCGCTACGATGGGGGGTGCTGCCCTGTCCTCCGGCTCATCCCGTGGGCCGCGCGGGGGCTGGTCGTGCCGATCTGTCCCGAGGTGGCCGGTGGGCTATCCGTCCCTCGTCCTCCGGCGGAGATTGTCGGCGGCAACGGACCGGCCGTCCTGGACGGACAGGCCCGGGTGCTGACCCTTGACGGCCAGGATGTGACCCAGGCTTTTCTGGCCGGCGCGCGGCAGGCTCTGGAGACAGCCCGACGCCTGGGCATCCGACAGGCTGTGCTCAAAGACGCCAGT
>JBBIJG010000180.1:0-2000 GCA_037446095.1 Caldilineae bacterium | reverse complement strand
GGCACTTTCAGCGGCCAGTTGGTGACAGGACAAGGTGTCACGGCGGCTCTGCTTCGGCGTAACGGGGTCACTGTTCTGTCAGAGGCAGATTGGTAGGCCATGAGAGCCTGCCTTAAAACCAAAGGCTTCGTCCTGAGGCTCAGCCCAAGGGACACCGAAGGCCCTTTGCGGGACCTTTGTTTTTGTGGTAGATTGGACTCTGAAGGAAGGAGAGGACAATGGACCTGGGGTTAAAAGGTAAGGTGGCTCTGGTGGCGGGGGCCAGCCGAGGATTTGGAAAAGCGATAGCTTGGGAATTCGCCCGAGAGGGGGCCCGCGTGGCCATCTGCGCCCGGGGGGAAGAGGTGCTCCGCGCTACCGCCCTCGAAATCGCTGTGGATACAGGCAGCGAGGTATTCCCTGTTGTGGCCGATGTGACCCAATCCGAAGACATCCGAAGGCTCGTCTCCGCCGTGGAAGAACATTTTGGCCAGATTGACATCCTGGTCAACAACGCGGGAGGGCCTCCTACCGGCGCCTTCATGGATTTTGACGATGAGGCCTGGGAAGCGGCCTTGCAGTTGAACCTGATGAGCACCATCCGCCTCTGCCGGGCGGTACTGCCAGGGATGCGAGCCCGCGGCTGGGGGCGGATCGTGAACCTGACTTCGGCCAGTGTAAAGCAGCCGATAGATGGCTTCATCCTCTCCAGTGCGGCCCGGTCGGGGGTGGTGGCCATGGCCAAGACCCTGGCCAACGAGTGTGCCGCCGAGGGGATCACGGTCAACAACGTCTGCCCCGGCTGGACCCTGACCAATCGGGTGAAGAATCTGGCCGAGGAAAGGGCTCGCAAAGAGGGAAAAACGGTCCAGGAAGTGGTGGCTGACTACGCGGCAGACATCCCGGCTCGCCGCCTGGGCCACCCGGAGGAGCTGGCGGCTCTGGTTGTCTTTCTGGCTTCGGAGCGGGCTGCCTACATCACGGGGACGACCATCCAGGTAGATGGCGGCTATGTGAGGAGCCTGCTGTAACCAGGTCCTCGGGGCTCCTTTGCTCCGGCTGGTCCTTCGCTCCACTCAGAGCTTGCCCTGAACGGAGTGAAGGGATGACAATTTGCAACCCCGCCGCCGGCCCGCCGGATTTGCAATCCGGCGGGAGCGGGAGTTTTTCTTTACAGCCCCTTGGCTGCGGCGATCAGCCGCACGATCTCGGCGAACGACTCCACCTGGCGGCCCCGGCGACTGGCGCCCAGGCCATCCACGTCCGGTGCCCCCAGCAAATCCCGGGCATGGGCTGGCGTCACACTGCCTCCGTAGATGATGCGCACCGCCTGAGCTGCCGAGGCCCCATAACGTTCGGTCAGCCATTCGCGGATGAAACCGCACCCTGCGCCGACGTGTTCGGGTGAGGCTGGCTCCTCAACGTTGATGGTCCACTCGGGTTCATACACCACGACCATCTCCTCGATCTGCCGGGCATCGCAGTCCGCCAGCACCCGTTGCAGTTGCGCGGCCAGGGCCTCACGGAACCGGCTCTGCTCCCCCCTGGCTTCCCCGATGAAAAGGACAGGTCGCAGGCCAGCCCCCAGGGCGGCGTGGAGCTTGCGGTTCACCGTCTCATCGGTGTCACCCAAGTGGCGCCGGACCTCCCAGTGGCCCAACATCACCCAGCGGCAGCCCACGTCGGCCAGCAGGGCTGCTGATATCTCGCCGGTGTAAGCTCCACCCGGGGCGATAGCCATGTTCTGCCCCCCAAGGGTGATGGAGCTGCCCTTGAGGACCTGGGCCATGGGATAGAGAACGGTATAAGGTGGGCAGAGGATGATGTCCACCTTTTGCGCCAGGTCGCCGATGGCCGATTGGAACTCCCGCACGAAGGCCAGGCTCTCGGCCACCGTCATCTCCATCTTCCAGTTGGATAGGGCCAGCGGTTTGCGCATCCTACCGGTTCTTCTAGTAGTTCTACACCACCGCAGACCTGACAGGTCTCGGAGACCTGTCAGGTCTCTTTCCTTTGCGGTC
>JBBIJG010000179.1:0-6062 GCA_037446095.1 Caldilineae bacterium | reverse complement strand
ACACCCCCCAGGGTCAACCGGCAAATCTGGAAAGAACTTTTGCATAGTTACTTAGTACCGGCACCCCGCTTTTCTGGTAGAGTATTCGGCCATAACCTTGTGTCTCTCCACCCGGCCCCGCCCGACAATAAATCGTCGGGCTAAAGATGAAGTTTGTACTCCTCACTCCTGCTCCGACTGGATTTGTAATCCAGCCGTCGGGCCGCCGGATTGCAAATCCGGCGGGAGCAGAAGGGATCCTTTTGGAGCCCCAGCCCGCTGAAGGGTGTTTAGTGTGTACCCGTACACGCCCAGACGGGCCTTTGGGCCTGAACGTTAACTCAAGCGTGCTGAAGCACGCTGTTCTGGCTGCGGCAAGGGCGTTGCAACGCCCTTGGGCTGCTCAGCCTCGACGTTTACGTCGGGGCTTACTCCACCGCTTCGGACACACCCGCTTCAGCAAAGGTGGCCATCTCGTTGAGAATCTTGACTGCTGCCTCGACCAGAGAGATGCCCAGTGCGGCCCCTGTGCCTTCTCCCAGGCGCATGTTGAGGTTGAGCAAGGCGGTGAGCCCCAGTCGCTCCAGCACCAGGCGATGCCCCCGCTCCACCGAGAGGTGAGCAGCGATGAGATAGTCTTTGACCTGGGGGGCCAGTCCGGCGGCGATGAGGGCTCCCGCCCCGGCGATAAAGCCGTCAATGACCACGGGCAGGCGATGGGCCGCCGCCCCGAGAATGACCCCGGCGATGCCGCCGATCTCCAGCCCCCCGACCTTGGCCAGCACATCCAACGGATCGGTCGGGTCAGGGCGATGGAGGGCCAGCGCCCGCTCGATGGTGCCGACCTTGTGGGCCCACTGCTCGTCGCCGATCCCTGTCCCGCGCCCGGTCACTTCGGCCACGGGTGCCCCGGTAAGGGCCGCGACAACGGCACTGGAAGCCGTGGTGTTGCCGATGCCCATGTCACCCGTGCCCACAATGTCCATCCCTCGACCCAGCTCCGACTCCACGACTTCAATCCCCGCCTCGATAGCCCGGACAGCTTCTTCACGGGTCATGGCCGGCTCCTGAGCCATGTTCTTCGTCCCATAAGCTACCTTTTTGACCACCAACTCAGGATGAGGTTCAAGGTCAACAGCCACCCCCATGTCCACCACCACCACTCTGGCTCCCACATGGCGGGCCAGGACGTTGATCCCTGCTCCACCCCGCAGAAAGTTGTAGACCATCTGGGCCGTGACCTCCTGGGGGTAGAGGCTCACCCCCTCGGCACTCACGCCATGATCACCGGCCATGGTGACAATGACTTTGTCTCGGATCCCCGGTCGAACCGTGCCCTGGATGCCGGCCACTTGGACCGAGAGCTCTTCCAGAAGGCCGAGGCTGCCCTGCGGCTTGGTCAGATTGTCCTGGCGGGCCTGGGCCTGGCGCATGGCCTCCCGGTCAAGGGGCCGGAGGCGGTTGATGACGTTTTGCAGCTTATCCATGCTGAAGCCCCTCCAACCAGCGCCGCCCTCCTTCTGTCACCGCTGCCACCACCAGCGCCTTGGCCACGTCCACGGCGATGAAGGGCAGGACTCCCAACTTCCAGGCCTGGGTCAGGCAGGCGGCGGGTGTCAGATGATTGACAAGTCCCAGCCACACGGCAAGCCAGAAAGCACCGCAAAGGTAGATGACCGCCACACCGCCCAAAGATGCCAGAAAAGTTGCCACTTTAGTGGTTCGCATTATAGCCGCCAGCTCTCCAACCACAAAGGCGGCAGCGATAAAGCCCAGGAGATACCCGCCCGTCGGTCCGAGGAAATAGGCCAGGCCACCACCTCCTCTGGCGAAAACGGGGAGACCCGCCAGCCCGGCGATGACGTACTCTGCCTGGCTCCAGGCTCCTCGCTTGCTGCCCAGGAGGAGCCCGGCCAGCAGGGGAAAGAGCACCTGCAACGTCACCGGCACGGGGGTGAAAGGTAAGGAGATGGCCACCCGCGCCCCCAGGGCAGTCAGGGCAGCGAAGAAGGTGATTAACGCCAACTCCCCGAGAAGGATTGTACTCCGCGCTCTAACGCTTGTTTTCTGCACCATGGCCTCCTTTGATTTTTTGCGGTATGCCAGCCCACATCATGTACACTTCATCCGCTTCGCGGGCAATGAACTGATTGGCCAGGCCGGCCAGGTCGCGGAACATGCGCCCCGCCTTGAAGCTTGGCACGACACCCAGCCCCACCTCGTTGGACACCACAATGACTGTGGTCCTGGCCCCCCTGGCCGCGCGAACCAACCCCTCGACCTGTCCCAGGATCGTTCCCTCCAACGCGGCCATGCTCTCGGTGGGTTCCTCCAGTTGTCCTATCTCAGCCAGCCAGTTGGTGATAAGAGTGGTCAGACAATCCACGATCATCACAGCGCACTCATCTCCCGCTCTGTGGATCGCCTGCGCCACTTCCGTTGGGGTCTCGATGGTCATCCATTCGGGGGGACGGGAGCGTTGGTGCTGCTCGAAGCGGGCGCGCATCTCGTCGTCACAGGCCACGCCTGTGGCCACGTAAGCCACCCGGCCGGAGCCTGTGGCCACCTCCCCGGCCAGCTTTTGGGCGTAGGTGCTTTTGCCACTGCGTGCGCCGCCAAGAATCAGGATCAACTTGCCCATCAGAAAAGCCCAGTTTTTCGACTTGTCGCCCTTATTTAAACGCACCAGAGTATAGCACAAATTGGCCTTTAAAGCAAAGAGCCTGGAGGCAGTGCCAACAAAAAGCCCCTTGCCTCGTTTTGAGGGAAGGGGCTCCAGAGCCGGGTTCCACTTCAGTAGTTTTGCACTTTTTACAATGCAGCCCCTCATTCACCGCAGAGGGCGCACATTTTTCCTCTGTGGTCTCCGCGTTCTGGGCGGTGAAATCGGGTCCTTTGTAAAATCTGCAAAAGTACTGCACTTATACCCAGCCTTGCTTTTTGATGAAATCGGTGATGACCGGGATGTTGAAGTACTGGCCCTGATAGGCCAGGTAGGCCCAGTAGAGGGTGATAAGCCACAGAAGTACGGTGATGCCGCATGTAAAAACGCTGGTGATCATGATCACTACCCACAGGACGACATTGATGGCCAATGCCTGCACGGCGTGATACTTCTGAAAGGCGCGCTTCTTCATGTCCTCTACCAAGAGGATGATGATCGCAACAATAGGGATCGGATACGACAAGGCGGCCATCAGCTTGTCCTGATCGGTGAGCTCGCCTTCAGGCACGGGGCCCATTTCTTGTGCCATTATTGGTTCTCCTTTCTGTTCGAGCTTTGGTGAACTCCTCAGCCATGCCTCCCGCCGGTTGTCAACTGGAAGCCCAGGCAACTGAGCCTTTCGTCCATAAACTGGCTAAACCTGTGGGAGACTGAGTAATTACCTTATTTTAACTGCATTCCTGCAAAAAGTCAAGGAGTTCACTTGTCGGCAAGCCCAAAATGTGATAGAATCAAAGCCAACGGGAGGTGAGCAGTGAAGCGCTTGGTTTTCATGGGCACGCCGGAGTTCGCCGTGCCGATTTTAGAGGCCCTGGTCGGACCCTATCAAGTCCTGGCCGTCGTGACTCAGCCCGACCAGCCCAGCGGACGAGGGCAGAAGGTAAAGTCTTCGCCGGTCAAAAAAATAGCTCTGGCTCATGAGCTGCCTGTCCTGCAGCCACCCTCGCTGCGTCGGCCTGAGGTGATAGCGGAACTGAGGAAACTGGCGCCTGAGGTGATCGTGGTGGCCGCTTTTGGCCAGATTCTGCCCCCCGAGGTGCTGGCCATTCCTCCCCACGGTTGTCTTAACATCCACGCCTCCCTTCTGCCTCGCTACCGGGGCGCCGCTCCCATCGCCGCCGCTATCCTAGCCGGGGAGGAACAGACGGGAGTCACCCTGATGCTGATGGACGAGGGCATGGACACCGGTCCTATCCTGGCCCAGGCCGGGTGCCCCATCGAGCCCCAGGACACAACCGGATCGCTGAGCGTCAGGCTGGCCCATCTGGGGGCTGAGTTGTTGCTGGAGACTTTGCCCCGCTGGTTGGGCGGCCAGATTGTCCCTCAGCCCCAGGACCACGGCCGGGCTACCTACTGCCGGACAATCACCAAGAAAGACGGCCTGATAGATTGGTCCTTGCCAGCCCCTGCTCTTTGGCTTCGGGTGCGGGCTTATCACCCCTGGCCTGGCACTTACACCTACTGGCAGGGTAAGCTGCTCAAAATTGTGCGCGCCAGACCGGTGGCCTTAGGTCCAAGCGGCGAGAAGCCCGGTCGGGTGATTAGCCTGGATGGCGGAGTGGCCGTGGTCACCGGCGTCGATGCCTTGTTGTTAGAGGAAATCCAACTGGCCGGGAAAAAGGCTCTGGCTGCCCAGGAATTTATCCGGGGGCAGCGAAATTTCATCGGTTCCATTCTGGGAGCATGAGAGGAGAATTCATTGTCAGCGGTATCGTGCTGGCCGGGGGCCAGAGTTCACGCCTGGGTACGGATAAGTCTCTCATCAATGTGAACGGCCGCCCCCTGATCGAGCAGGTGGTAGCCAAGCTGGCCAGCCTGGGCGACGAAGTGATCATCGTCACCAATTCTCCGGAGAAATACCGGCACCTGGGGGTAAGATTGGTGGGTGATGTCTATCCCGGCAAGGGGGCGCTGGGTGGCATCTACTCCGGCCTCAAAGCCGCCGCCTATACCTACAGCCTGGTGGTCGCCTGTGATATGCCTTTTCTCAATCTTGCCCTCCTACGTTATATGGTCCTTCAGGCTTGTGAGCACGATGTCGTTATTCCCAGGCTAGGCGGCCTTCCTGAGCCGTTGCACGCCATCTACTCCAAAAACTGCCTGGAGCCGATTGACCGCCTCCTAGCCCGGGGAGGGCTGAAGATCATTGACTTCTTCCCCGAAGTGCGGGTGCGCTATCTCGAGGAAGATGAGGTGGACGTCTTTGATCCTCAGCATCTTTCGTTTTTCAACGTCAATACACCGGGCGATCTGGAGGAGATGAAGAAACTGGCCAGGGAAAGCAATCGGAGCCTTGAGTCTCAATAGGCCGCAAGAGCCGTGCTGGAATAGAGCTTTCAGGCGGGAAACCAGCTAAAGCTCCAACAAGGTGCGGTCTCCTGAGCCTCACTCTCGGAGGGTCTGAACGCCCACGTTTTGAGCAGGCTACGACGAATCAGATCCAGAGCCGCGTTAGAGACCCAGCCTTTGACCAACTCGCTGGTTCCACCGTATTGATAGGTTCTTTGGATTGTGCTCTCTACTGTACTTAAAGCGAGGCAGGTCTTTCCGGTGCTCTCTGCGAACAGCCCCTGTCCTTCTTCCATGCTTCCGAACACAGCCAGACCCATGTCTGCTGGCGTCACCTTCCGCAGAAACTCGGCGGCAGCCGTGGCGACCTGGGTGCTGACCAGGCCGTACTCCTCGATAAGAGGGCGGAGGGAGCCTGCGATTTCGAGCGCATCCTCGGGATGGCTGATGAGGTAGCTGGCTCGCAAAATGGGCTCGTCTCGAGAAGCGCTCTCCAGCCGTTGGGCGATGAGGCCCTGGGTGTTGGTTTCCACGATGGCGAGGCTCAGGCCTCGTTCGGCCACCATAGCGGCCACCACATCCTCCAGCCTCTGCTCTTCAACGCCGTAGATCACATCACCCAGCCGCTCGCGCAGTTTCTCTTCCATCTCAGCGATCAGGCGGTCGGCCTGGGCTTCATTTTCGGCTTTGGCAGTGATGCGCACGTCTGTCTGGCCCGGGTGGGCGGCCAGGCCGACGGTGGGATTGCTGGAGCGCATCAGGTCACCGATGCGACTATCCACAGTGCTCTCGCCAATGCCACAGGTGCGCAAGGTTTTGCTCTTGATGATGACTTGGCCTGTCTGCAGTTTCTCTCTCAGAAAGGGTATGATCCGGGTTTCCATCAGGTGCTTTAGCTCGCGGGGCACTCCGGGTAGCGAGATGATCAGACCTTGCTCTGTTTCCACAATGAAAGCGGGGGCGGTGCCTACAGGGTTCTCGATGGGTATGGCTCCCTGAGGAATGTAAGCCTGGCGGCGGTTGTTCTCGCTCATGGTGAAACCGTGCCGGGCAAAACGAGCTTCGATCT
>JBBIJG010000178.1:0-6095 GCA_037446095.1 Caldilineae bacterium | reverse complement strand
TTTTTTCCCCGTGCTGAAGAAACCCTCGCTATACCATTCAGTACCGTTGACTATGGCCGTGAAGGGGCGTCCAACCAGATCCTTCACCTGGCGTGCTCCCTCGGTGGTGGTGATCCAGGTATCGCCCGTGACACAAGGATTGGTGGACTCGTACTTGCCCAAAGCGGGTGTAGGGTTGAACTCGTTCATCCGGTCCAGGAAGATGATGCCCGGCGCGCCGTTGCGCCAGGCCCCCTCGGCGATTTTGTCAAAGACCTCCCGCGCCCTCAGGCGACCGGCCACCTTGCCTGTGCGAGGGTTGATCAGATCGTACTCTTCATCCGCTTCTACGGCCCGCATGAAAGTTTCGGTCAGGGCTACGGAAATGTTGAAATTGCTGAAGGTCCCTTCCTGCTCCTTGCAGGCGATAAAGTCCAGGATGTCGGGGTGGTCCACCCGCAGAATGCCCATGTTGGCGCCCCGGCGGCGGTTGTGGACCAGGAAGCCGTTGGCCACAAATTCGGGTTCGCCAATGACCTCAATGTCCATAGTGTAAGCTCGCTTGCGGCCAACAGCGGTGACCTGGGCGTAGACCAGATCGGGGCGCAGAAGCTCATCTTTCAACATGGGGCGGAGTTCGTCTATTTGCGAGGCCAGGAATTGCAGCCGACGACGAGATGGCTGCCGCTCGTTGCGCATGTAGCGGGCGATCTCTCTATTGAGGGCGGCATGCCTCGACCGGGGTCCGCGTCCTGGTCCAGACCCTTTGCCCGGCAGGGTGTAATAACGCGCCAGCAGCGCACCAGCAAAGGGAATGGGATCATTGTGCTCTCCAGATGCTTTTGCCAACCGCTCGGCCAGGCGCCCCTGTTTCAGTGCACTGCGAAAGCCAATAGTTTCGGCAAAGATGGAAACGCTTGATTGGTGAGAGATGCGCAATTCATAGCGCGGATGTTTTCCAAAAGCGTACCCCTGGCGTTCCACGCAGGAAAGCCTGGACACGATGCCCAATCCCAACAAAAGCTGTTGAACCTGGGTGACCAGTGGCTCGGAGATGCTGCTCAGACGGGGTTGGCCATTAGTGGAGATGTCTCCGTCTCCCTCGAAAAGGCCGCGCAGAAAGGCGCGCACGCTGTCTGTCGAAGCCGTCCGGATCAGCTCTGGCACTTCAGCCTGCAAAGCTCCCCTCTTGTCCAGTCCTGCTGTTTGCCACCATTCGGCCAGAGTGACGCTGCGGGCCACAATTAGACTGGACGCATCGTCAGTTTTCTGTTCACGGCTTGGTGTGAGACCGAAATCCACCAGGGTTTCTATCAGCCATTGTTCCACATCGGGTGTATTGTGGGGCACGGAGAACACAAAGCGCCCCGGCTTGTTGTTCAGAGTGGACAGGCAACCGTCGGCTATGAAGTACCCCACCAATTCGGCCAATTGAGGATTCATCCGCTCTGGAACCCGGATGGGTGTAGCGTTGTGGTGTTGAGGAGGGAGGGGCGGCAAGGGAGCGTCGTGTCCAGTGTAGCCTCCCAGCTTAACTACTAGCCAATCGCCGGGCTTGATTTTTTCGGCCGCCCGCCAAACAATCTTGCCCTCTTCATTAACCACACCTACCTGATGGTTATACGTCACTTCGAGAGACAGACCAAGATGCGTTTGAATCCGATAGACCATTGCCTGACCGTTATCTTGGGCCAGGAAAGCCAGTTGGTAGCCATCGCGACCCAGGACTTGCTCGCGCAACGGGGTGTCTTGCATCGGTGGGGCGTTCAGCAAGGCCCCCAGGGGGTACATACCTCGGGTGGTATGCACCCATGACTGAGCTGACACGCACCCGCCTTGTTTGATGACATCGGTGGCCGTGTCGAAGACGCGCATGAAGGAAATGGGGCCCGAGGCGATGCCCCCCGTGGATTTGACCACATCGCCGGCCGGACGCAAGCGAGAGAAGGAGAAGCCAGTGTTGTGGACCACGGCCAACTTACCATTGCCAGCCAGGTAATTGTTATAATCCTCGACGGTAAAGTCATAGAAGTCCACTGCCATTCGGGGTCGCTTTATCTCTTTCACCACTGCGTATCCATCAGCAACTCTCTCCAGCAAATCTAGCCTCTTCCAGTATCGTTCAGGTACGCTGGTTCGAAGGACCGGCAAGAGCCTGCGTAGGGTACCGTGGCCAATTCCATAACCATGTTTCCAACGATGTAGCCAGAACTTTTGCTCCCCGATTGTCACCGGGCTTTTATGGATAGCCGTCGTGCAGGTTTCGATACCAACAGCTTGCAGGATATCTTCTACAGCAGAGAAGGGAATTGGCAGGCGCTGGCGAACATGATGTTCCGAGGGGTGGCGCAATTGCTCCAGTCGGTCTCGCTTCACCACATCATTCACATAAGGCAGAATCAGCTCCACCAGCAGAGGTGATTTCTTGGCACGAGCCAGCTTGACGGTATAAGTGGGCGATTTGCCCTTGCCGTGAGGAGCCTTTGAGTGCAATGTGGGATCGAAACCCAGAGCGTCAGCCAGGACCAAAAGTTGTTCTGCCAGAGAGCGGCAGGTAGTGGTTACATCCACTCGCCGTCGGCTCAGGCTCACGTAACCGTCCGAATCCACCAGACCGGCCAGAAAGGCAGCCACGACGGACAGAGGCGACTTGGCCACAACTCCCGGTAGGGTCAGATTGACTTTAGGCCCTGGCGTCACCTGGGCCATTTGAGCGAACGGCTGCACAAAATCTTGATTCGTAGTAGTCAGACGCCAGAGGCCCCGGCTATCTTGGTGCGGCGTTACTTTCACACCGTGGCGACGCAATACCTCGGCCGCGCGCTCAATAGACTCCCGTCGTCCATCGAAGAAACGGAGACGCAAGGCCATATAATTGGTTTTGGAATTGTGAAAGCGATCTAACGAGCCATCACCCAAGAAGTAACCCAACAACCAGCCGATTTCTTCATCCACACATAGTCCTCCTACTCGCTGATATTCCTGGAAAGGCCACCCCTGGCGAAGTGAGCCATTGGGTGTAAGAATGAGATCACCAGGGCAAAGTTGATCAGCCCGGCGTTCTTCCAGCTTTGTCCCCGTGTAGACCAGAAAAGGATGCCAGTCACTGGTTGTGATCTCCAGACCCTCACTGGCGCTGATAGTAACCTGGTGCTCGGCAGGCACTTGCCAACGCCACAGGGAGGTGATGCGCTTCAACTCGAAACATCCATCCCCGACGTTAAGGGCAAAGGTAAAGATATTGAGGTCTCTAACGTCAATGAGGGCCCAATTTGGTCCAACGGATTCCGGGTACCCTTGCTCCAGGATGCGCTGATACAGGTTTTCTATGGGCTCGATGCCACAGAAGGTGGTGTAGACGTACGAGCCAGCAGCAATGCAGCCCCCACCCGATTGGTGGATGAGCGCCGTGGCCTTCACCGCCTCAAAGATGCTGGTCATATCGTCATCTACGGGGAGAACAAAACAAGCTGACAACTGGCCCAGCTCGGTTCCTGCGTTCATCAAACAAGGACTATTTGGTAGGAACTCCAGGCTGGCCATCAACTGGTAAAACTCTTCGGCTGTGTCCTCGCTGTCGGGGCGGAGAGTGTACAGTTGGTCAGCAGCAGCCACAGCCCGGGCCACGCGGCGGAACAGGTCGGCCGGGGTCTCGATGGGCTGGCCGTCTTCGTCTTTGCGCAGGTATCTCTTTTGAAGGACGGTGAGGGCGTTGGGGGATAATTTGGTTTTAACGCCGGCTGAGAAGGACATAGATTCTCCTCCGTATTACCTCGTTTACAAAAAGCAGCGATGGCACTCGCACAGCTACACCCAGCCGAAGCTGTCGAACCAATTCCCTCGTCGGTAGTTATCGAGTGCCCTTCGAACATACGGAATCAAGTTCTCGGGAAGCTGGTCCAGGTCAAACCAGGCCAACCGATCACCCCTGTCGGGCTCCCTGTTCGTGACCTCAAGAGGACTTGACTATCGCGGTAAATGCTCACCCTGCTCGGCTTGGATTTGCAATCCAAGCCCAAAACATCCCAATCCGCTCAAATTCTGCCCGTTTTCCCGCTGGATTACAAATCCAGCGGGAGCGGCTGAGTAGCGGGAGCAGCTGAGTAGTTACCGCTCCTCGTTTCCAATACGTCTAATCCATCAGCGTCAGCAGCCAGATGTTGCGATCGTGGCTCTCCACAAAGGCCACGTACCGGCCATCGGGCGAGACAGTCCAGTCACCGTTGGCAACCTTGAAGGGGGTGACGTCCGGATCGGTCAGGCGGCGCGCCTCCCCCGTGTTGACGTCCAGCTCCCAGAGTTCGTGGCTGACCGCCTGAGGCCGGAAGGGGATAATAAGCAGACGGTCGGCATCGCGCCATTTGTACGCGCCAAACAAGTCACGGTCCAACTGGCGCCGCTTCAAGCCATCGGTGCGCACCAGCCACAGCCCGTTCTGTGTCGGGTCGGGGTCCAGGGCCACGTAGTAGGCCAGCCAGGCCCCGTCCGGTGACAGGAGCCCGCCACGCAGCCGTTCAGCTCGCACCAACTCGGTCGTATGGTCGCCGGTCAGGGAGAAGGCATAGAGCACCTGCTCTCGAGACTCCAACGATTCGCGGCCACTCAAAAGCAGCACGTCGTCGGCAATCCAGCCGCCGAAGCTGCCCCGGGGCAGCGTTGCCACCTGCCGGGCGTCGCCGCCGTCGAGGTTGGCCACACAAACTTGAGTGGTCTGGCGCTCGAAGGGAAGGTCTTCATCGGTCGCCGTCCAGGCGATACGCTTCCGGCCCGGCGAGATGGAGACCGGGCGACCGCCGGCAGGCACCGTCCAGCGAGCACCATCGGCCAGGCGCTCGATGACCGTCGTGTCTTCGCTCAGCTCGACTAGGAAGGCCATGTCCGCCGTATAGAAAGCGATGCGTTCGGTGACCAATTCGGGCACGGGGTCGGACTGGACTACATCCACGCCCCAGATGCCTACCGGAGCGTCAGGGCTTGGCTTGTCTATGAACAGCACCTGCCGTGAGTCCGGCGACCAGAAGGGCTGCGTACAGCAACCGCCCGTCGTCAGTTGGCGCAGCGCCGGCGCAGGAGTCGGCGACGGACTTGGCTGCGGCGTTGGCGATGATGTTGCGGTGGGCAGGTCAGCCGGCCGGGAGGGCTGCGGTGCCTGAGGCAATGGGGCGGCTGGATTGCCAGCAGATGATGAAGCAGTGTAAGTTGGCTCGCCCAGAGGCGGGTTGGCGGGGTCAGCCTGAGGGCTGCAGCCGGCAGTCGCCAAGACGACAAGCAGGACACAGGTGGCGACCCACTGCGCCCGACGTTGGATGGCTGTCATGTTAACGTGCCCTCCAGGCCGGTGGCCAGGGATGGGCAAAGTCATTGAGGAGCGGGCCGCCCACCACGACCTCCGGCTGGTCGTCCAGATGCTGCCACTTGCGCGGATCATCCAGGTCGCGCTCAAAATCCCGGCCGAAGGGGCCCACGAGAGCCAGGTTGTCCCAGTCGGCCTCGATCAAAAGTACCGGGTTGTACTTGCGCCAATGGCGCAGGTCACGGACCTCCAGGTGGAGATGCGGTCGTCCATAGCACGTTTCGGCCGGGTCACCGCTGAAGGCCACGACGTCGCCCGCCTTGACTCGCTGGCCGACCTCCAACTTGGGCCGCTCCAGCAGATGGCCATAGAAGGAGGCGTAGCCCAGATCGGGGTGGTCAATCATCAGGTTGTGAGGCCCTGAGCCAAAACTCAGGTCGTCCACGGCACAGACGAGGCCATCGCCAATAGCCACGACTTCGGTGCCGCAGGGAGCGCTGAAATCCACACCAAAGTGGATGCCCTGGCCGGCGCGGTAGGTGGTATTGCGCTGGCGGTAGGCGCCGGTGGTGTTGCCATAGGGTTGAGCCAACAGCCAGGTGTCCAGCCCCGGCGGCTCCTTGAAGGGCAGGATGAAGGGTTTCTGAGCCTCCAATTGGGCCATAGCCTGCGGGATATAGACAGCCGCGCCAATCAGCAGGATCAGCCCTACAAACAGTGTCAGCCTGCTCAGCCATCGAGATCGAGTTGGTGTAGGGCAAGTCATTCGCGTGTCCGCTCCTCGACTGAGTTTCGGTCAACTTAAGCTTTCAAGTTACGTCGC
>JBBIJG010000177.1:0-6098 GCA_037446095.1 Caldilineae bacterium | reverse complement strand
CGGCGCAGGCCGACGTTGGGCACGCAGCGCCCCAAAAGGCCGATTTCCAATCGGCCCAAGGAGGATGATGTGGGACTTTGACAGTCACCTCGACTGTTCGGAAAGCCACCATTTTCCGCGAATATTTGACTTTTTCCGACAAATTTGGTAAAATAATTGTAGATATGACTCACAAGATAGATCGGATTGACCAAGCCATAGTGCACTTGTTAATGGAAGATGGCCGCATGCCCAGCGCCGAGATCGCACGCCGTTTAGATAACGTCTCCGAGCGGGCTGTCAACTATCGCATTAAGCGGCTGATCGAAGCGGGCCTGATCCGGGTCAGTGCCATCGTAGACCACAAGGCCCTGGGATTCCCGGTGACAGCCGATGTCTGGCTGGAAGTGGAACCGGGGCGCGTGTTGGAAGTAGCCCGGAAAATGGCCGAGTTTGCCGAAGTCAGCTATGTCGCCTGCTCAACGGGGGACCGGGATGTCAGCATCCAGGTTTACGCCCGCGACAACGAGGAGCTCTACCGATTTGTGACCGAGGTCGTGGGCAATGTGCCAGGGGTCAGGAAGACCAGCACCATGCTGTTGCCGCTGGTGCTGAAAGACGTTTACGACTGGCACGTCCCGGACTCGTGTGTAAATGGCAAAGCGGACAAGGACTGAGCTCACCTTGAGGTGCGACGCACCGGCTCAAGTGCGTTGCACCTTAAAAATTTATAGAAGGAGAGCACCATGACCGGAAGAAACTGCTATGCGGGAAAGATCCTGTGGGTGGACCTTTCCACCCGATCGGTGAGAACCGAACCCCTGAACCAGGAATGGGCCAGAGACTTTATCGGCGGCAAGGGACTGGGA
Organism: Caldilineae bacterium; assembly: GCA_037446095.1. Classification (GTDB taxonomy): domain Bacteria; phylum Chloroflexota; class Anaerolineae; order E26-bin7; family E26-bin7; genus E26-bin7. Next base: position 5,250 of record JBBIJG010000177.1, on the reverse strand, counting down.
TTCCGCTACCTTTTTGACGCGCTCCCAGCCAACGTTGACCCGCTCTCCCCGGCCAACGTCCTCGTCATTTTCACCGGCGCACTGGCTGGGACCTGTGTGGCCACCACAGCACGCACCGTCGTGTGCACCCGTTCACCCGCCACCGGAACCATCCTTGATTCCTATGTGGGCAGGGCGCTTGCCCTGCAACTGAAACTGGCCGGCTACGACGGCCTCATCCTCACCGGACGCGCCCCACGCCCCAGTTATGTGCTCATCCTGGACGACCGGGTGGAGGTCCGCGATGCCACACCCATGTGGGGCAAGGGCGTTTGGGAAACAGACGCTTGGCTGAAGGAACAGGCTGGCGACGAACACCTGGTCTCGCTCGTCGCTGGCCCGGCGGGCGAGAACCTGGTGCCCTTCGCCTGCCTGACTTCAGAGGCCTACCGGCAGGCCGGGCGTGGAGGAGCCGGGGCCGTCTTTGGCAGCAAAAACTTGAAAGCCATCGCGGTGCGTGGCACCGGCTCCGTGCGTGTCCCTGACATCCGCTCCTTCATGGCCATGTACGATGACATCTTCCACAACCACTTGCTGACCAACGAAAATCTGTGGACCTACTCAGATGGCACGCCGATGATCGTGGACCTTTCGCAGGGGACGGGCCTGTTGCCCACCCGGGGCTTCAGCCAGGGCGTGTTTGAACAGGCAGAAGGCATTAACTCGGCGGCCATCCAGGCCCGCAAGAGCCGCAACCGGGCTTGCGCCACCTGCCCGCTGGCCTGCGGCCAGCTCACCCGGAGCGCCGACGGCCTGATGGAAGGGCCGGACTACGAAACGCTGGGGCTATGTGGCTCGAACTGCGGCATAGGCGACCTGGAGGCGGTCATTGCCTTTAACCGCCTGTGCGATAACCTGGGCCTGGATACCATCTCCACCGGCAATGTGATTGGGCTGGCGATGTTGATGGCAAAGGAAGGCCTCCATGACTTTGGGCTACATTTTGGCAACGTCGAAGAGTACCTGGGCGCAGCCGAGAACATTGCTTACCGCCGTGGTGTGGGAGCCGAACTGGCTAAGGGGGCGCGATACATGGCCCAAAAGTACGGCGCGGAACACCTGGTGATGGAGAACAAAGGGCTGGAATTCCCGGCCTATGACCCCCGCGGCTCCTACGGTATGGCCCTGGCCTACTGCACCTCGGACCGGGGCGCATGCCACCTGCGCGCCTGGACCGTCGCCAACGAGGCCTTTGCCAACAAAGACCCCTTCACTCTGGAGGGGAAGGCAGCCATGACCATAGAAATGCAGAACCTGAATGCAGTCAAATGGACTGGCATCTTCTGTGACTTCTGGGCCATCAACATCCAGGACATAACCCGATTGATCGCCGGCGGCACAGGCTATCCGTACACAGAGCAAGAGATGCTCACGATCGGTGAGCGAATCTGGAATCTGGGGCGGATCTTTAACGTGCGGGAGGGCTTCAGCCGCAAGGACGACTACCCCCCGGCGGCCATCTTCGACCGCCCGCTCCCGGAAGGGGCCGCGGCCGGTAAGAACCCCACCCGGGAAGAGTATGACGCCGCACTGAGCGAGTACTACCGGCTGCGGGGCTGGACCGAGGACGGCGTCCCCACAGAGGAAAAACTGGCGTCCCTGGGTCTGACCGATCTGGTGCGATAACGATAAAGGGAGGGAAAGCCATGCCCCTCAAATTCAAGAACAAACTGTGTACCGGCTGTCACCTGTGTGAGTTGGTCTGTTCGGCCTACCATTTTGAGGAGTTTGCTCCCACCCGGGCGCGCATCCGGGTCAGCAACCATCCCTTGGAAGGCCGGAGCGAGGTGATGGCCTGCTTTTCCTGTCCCGATGCCCCTTGCATTGTGGCCTGTCCGCAGGAGGCCATCTCGCGTCTGGGGCCGCGTCAGCCGCTGTTCATTGACCCCGACCGGTGTGATGGCTGTGGTGGCGATCCGGCCTGCGTGCCGGCCTGTCCCTACGGTGCGATGTACTTTGACGCCCAGACTCACTATGCCCTGGCCTGCGACCTGTGTGGGGGCGATCCCCAATGCGTCAAGTTCTGTTACCCTGGGGCCGTCAGTTTGAGCGACGGCAAAGAGCCCATGCCGGCTTCCCTTACGGATGCGGTAGGAGAATAAAGCCATGCCCCTCAAATTCAAGAACAAACTGTGTACCGGCTGTCACCTGTGTGAGTTGGTCTGTTCGGCCTACCATTTTGAGGAGTTTGCTCCCACCCGGGCGCGCATCCGGGTCAGCAACCATCCCTTGGAAGGCCGGAGCGAGGTGATGGCCTGCTTTTCCTGTCCCGATGCCCCTTGCATTGTGGCCTGTCCGCAGGAGGCCATCTCGCGTCTGGGGCCGCGTCAGCCGCTGTTCATTGACCCCGACCGGTGTGATGGCTGTGGTGGCGATCCGGCCTGCGTGCCGGCCTGTCCCTACGGTGCGATGTACTTTGACGCCCAGACTCACTATGCCCTGGCCTGTGACCTGTGCGGGGGCGATCCCCAATGCATCAGGTTCTGCTACCCTCAGGCGATTACATTCGACGGCCTCGAGCCGGCATCCCGGCGGCGTGAGGGGGGCCCGCCAAAGCTTCAATCTCTGGAAGAGGCCCTTCATTACTCGCAGCGGTGGATGGAGATCCTGAACAAGCCAACTCTTACCGAGGAAGAGGCGAAGCAGATCATCGAGGAGAGCAAGACGAACTTTGCTGAACATTTCAACAAAGGGTGGCTCGAATACCGCAAATCTGTAACCGAAGCAGGGGATTGGGCAGCCACCGAGTGGACCGGTTCCGGCGCCAGCTTCTACGACGTCCTGGGCCGTGAGTACATTGACTGCCTGGGCGGTTACGGGCTTCTGGATCTAGGATGGGCGCATCCAGAAGTGGTCAACGCCGTCCGCGCCCAGTTGACTTACCGGACCCCTATGCCCAGCCAGGAACTTCTTGACCCTCTGCGCGGCGTGCTGGCTCGTCTGGTGGCGCTCATCACCCCCGGTGACATCAAGTATAGCTTCTTCGCCGCCAGCGGCACCGAAGCTATCGAGGGTGCCATCAAATTGGCCAAAATGTACACCCGTAAAAGCGGCTTCATTGTCGCCCTCAATGCTTTCCACGGCAAGACGATGGGCTCTCTCAGCATGATGGGCAAAGCCGATTATCGGCAGCCGGTCGGTACCCTGTACGGTGGTCCGGTCTACCACGTGCCCTTCGGCGACGCCGAGGCTGTCGAACGCCAGTTGGACATCTGCCGGAAGGTCGGTGTGGACATTGCCGCCGTGCTGATGGAGCCCATCCAGGGCGAAGCGGGTGCCATCGTCCCCCCTGACGATTTCTGGCCCCGCCTGCGGGAATTGACCCACCACTATGGCGTCCTGCTCATCGCCGATGAGGTGCAGACCGGCATGGGACGCACCGGCAAGTTATGGGGCGTGGACCACTGGAACGTGGTGCCGGACATCATGGCCCTGGCCAAGTCTTTTGGCGGCGGCGTCATGCCTGTCAGCGCCTTCTGCTCCACCGAAGAAATCTGGCAAGTGATGATGTACCCCAACCCCTTCATCCACACAACCACCACCGGAGGTGGTCCGTTGGCTTGCAGCGCGGCCATTGCTGCCATCCACGTGACCCTCAGAGAACGGCTGTGGGAGCAGGCGGCCGCCAAAGGCGAGTATCTGATCCCCCGGTTGAAAGCCCTGGCCGCTCAATATCCGCAAATCTTCGATCAGTCCTTTGATGGCGACGGCATCACCGGCCGGGGCTTGCTGATCGGAATGCATTTTAAGGATGCCAGGGTGGGTTACCGGGTGGCGGCCGGGCTGTTCAAGCGCGGCGTGTTGGTAGCCGGCACGCTCACCAGCGCCCACACCATTCGCATCGAACCACCCCTGGTGATCACCCCGGTGCAGATGGACGCCGTGCTCTACCGGCTGGGTGATACGTTGGCAGAAGTGAGTAAAACGGTCTGAAGGGTAAAACGCGAAACGTAAAACTCCTATGACGGTACGACATTTTCTGGACACCCAGGATTTCAGCAAAGAAGAATTGCTGGACATGATCGAGTTGATCCGCCTCATCAAAGAAGCGGATCGGCAAGGCGCGACACCCAAGTTGTTGCAGGATGCCTCGTTGGCCATGATCTTCGAGGAGCCGTCCACCCGGACGCGGATTTCGTTTGAGGTGGCCATGACCGAGTTGGGCGGGCATGCTCTCTACCTCAAGCCAGGCGAGATCCACCTGGGCGTGCGGGAATCGCTGAGCGACACAGCCCGGGTGATTTCTCGCATGGTGGACGTGATCATGGCGCGTACGCTGAAGCACGAGACCATGCTGGCTCTGGCGGCGGCCGCCACGGTGCCCGTGATCAACGGCCTGACCGATTACAATCATCCAACCCAGGTTGTGTGCGATGTATTCACCATGATGGAGCATATGCCTGCCGGGAAGAGGCTCGAAGACCTGCATGTGACGTTTGTGGGCGATGCGACCAATGTGCTCAGCTCGCTGATGCATATTTGTACCCGGTTGGGAATGCACTTCACCCATGCCGCCCCCAGGAAATACCAGCCCCCGCCCAGGTGGCGGACGATTGCCGAAGAGAACTGTCGAGCGTCGGGCGGCACGCTGACCATCACCGAGGACGTGGTGGCCGCAGTGAAAGAGGCCGACTTCCTGTACACCGACCTGTGGTGGTGGATAGGGCAGGAAGATGAAATCCCGGCGCGTCGCGCCGCCTTCATGCCAGCCTATCAGGTCACCATGGACTTGCTGAAAAGGGCGCCGGCCCATTGCAAGTTCATGCACTGTCTGCCGGCCTCGCGTGGGGTGGAAGTCACCGATGAGGTCATGGACTCGCCCCAATCTATCGTCTTCGCTCAATCCGAAAACCGCCTGCACACCGAGAAGGGCTTGCTGGTCTGGTTCGTCTACCCGCGTCTCAAGCACCCCTCGGCCGAGCTGCAAGCCTACCATGCGGGCAGAATTCAATCGTTCCTCGACGCCCACCTCTCCTAGCCCTTCCCTCTCCATCTCCTCTCTGGAGCGGGGGAGGAAACCCGAGGGAAGGAGAGGGATGGGGTGGGGATGGGTAGGTGGGCGCATGGAGACAAAGGTGGGATGTCGGCTACGATAGACAGCACACCGCGTCAAGATGGTTTTCGCATGCCAGGTGAGTTCGAGCCGCACGCTGGCTGCTGGATGCTGTGGCCCGAACGACCCGACAACTGGCGCCTGGGGGCCAAGCCGGC
>JBBIJG010000176.1:0-6108 GCA_037446095.1 Caldilineae bacterium | reverse complement strand
GGGGGCGGGAGACACCCCCGAACCCCCGGTTGGGGGCGGAAGCCCCCCAACACCCCCTATGGTCAACCGGCAAATCTGGAAAGAACTTTTGCATAGGCGGAAAGTGCTGCCTGAAGGCTCTACTTCGGATGACCCTTTGCGGTCTGCGGAGGCTACAATGAGAGGCTTCGCTCCTGGCCAGCTTCTAACCGTACCCCCAATGGAGGTCATCAGGTGGCGGTCCCTTACCAGGGGACCGTCACCTTTTCTTTTCAGAGCTGCTCTCAGAGAAACGCTCCTTGTTAACCTTTCTGTAGACTGCTTTAAGGGAGCGGTAAATCTGCTTGTAGGCGGTGAACAGACAGTTGTAGACCCTGGCGTAGTCTGAGCGGGGTTCAAAAGCTCGGGTAGCCTGAATCACGTCCTTCAAGGCGGCAAAGTTGGGGTAGATACCCAGGCCGATGGCCGCGATAAGGGCTGCCCCTATCGCCCCGGCTTCCTGCGGATGGGGTACCGTCTCAATGCGTTTACCTGTCACGTCGGCGATGATCTGCATCCACGGGACACCCCGTGCCCCTCCGCCGATCACCCGAAAGACTTCCTGGTGATGGCCAAAGCTGTGTTCCATCACCTCTATAATCCAGCGCAGGTTGTAGGCCACGCCCTCGTACACGGCCCGCAGCAAGTGCTCACGGCGATGGTCCGCGCTCAGGTTGAAGAAGGTAGAACGCACGAAGGTGTCGGCGATGGGCGCCCGCTCGCCGTACAGCCAGGGGGTGAAGATCAGGTAGCCAGAGCCAGGCTCGATGGCTTCCACGTCGCGATCCATCAGGGCGAACACATTCCCAATGGTGGGATCCCCTTGCTCCTTCCGGTAGAACTGGTCGGCAATCCATTGCAGGCAAGCTCCAGCGGTTTCCGTCTCGGCGATAAGAAACGCCTTCTCAGGGTCGGCGGAGTGAATGCTGGCGATGCCGTGCCGGCCGGTAACGATGCGTTCTGTCACCACAGCTACCCAACCCGAGGTGCCCAGAGAGATGTGTCCTTCGCCTTCCCCTACGGCTCCAGAGCCTACGGCCGCCGAGGGGGCATCGCCCGCCCCGGCAATGACCGGTGTGCCCTCCAGCAACCCGCATTCGGACGCGGCCCGCCCTGTAAGTCTGCCGACCTGGTCGGTGGACCTGACCAGGGCAGGAAACTTGGCCGGGTCCAGGCCGATGTACCTGAACAGCCAAGTCAGCCATTCCTTCTTTTTCAGGTCCAGGCCTACAACCGAAGCGGCTGTCCAATCGGCGACCATGAGGCCAGTGCTGCGGTACAGGAGATAGCCGCTGACATCGAGGAACTTGGCCGTGCGTTTGTAGACCTGGGGTTCGTTCTGTTTGAGCCACAACATCTTAGGCAGCACGTCTTTGCCCGAAAGGGGAGCGCCAGCCAGGGCGGCGAAGACCTGGGGGCTCAGAAAGCGGCGCATGATCTGCTCGGCCTGACTCTGAGCCCGCGCGTCCAGCCAGATAATGCCCGGACGCAGCGGCTCGCCGTCGGCGGTCATGGGCACCACGCCCAACATCTGAGTGGAATAGGTGACGCACAGGATCTCGCTGGGCCGGGCCTTGCTCTCGGCCAGCAGCCGTTGGGTGCTGTGGGTGACCGCCTGCCACCAATCTTCCGGTCTCTGTTCTGCCCAATCGGGGCGGGGATAGGCGATCTCGTAGGGTTCGAAGGCGCTGCCGTGGATATGGCCTTGGGGATCCACCAACACGGCTTTGTTACCACCGGTGCCCACGTCATGGGCAATAATGTATTCACTGGCCATAGCTATCTCCTTATCCGCCCTGCTGGCGGTTCAGCCGGGTTCAAACCGCGCCTGTAGAGGGGCGATTTCACTCGTTGGACATGGCTCCAGCGGCCTCAATCAGTTGTTCCACCGAGACAATGGGGCCGTATTTCGCTTTCAGGGCTTTCAGACCCTCTCTCTGTTGGCGGTAGACCTCAAACAACTTGGCCGGGATATTGACCTCCTTCCTGTAGGCCTCTTCTTGCAGCTCAATCCTGGCCAGGATGTTGTCCACGTAGAAGGCAAACTGTTTGTCGTAGAGGGCCTTCGGATACTCTTTGCCGATTTCGGCAAACAACTCTCGGAGGTCTTCGTACTTTGGAATGAAGCCGATGGGGGTTTCAATGGCCTCTACTTCCCCGTGGGCCCTTCGTTCGAGCCAGCCAAGCCATACCTTCACATCGCGTTTCTCACCCAGCAATCCGCTCCCTTCCCCGCCACGGGCCTCATGGGTCAGGAAATAATTCAATCCAGCCATCACCGGTTTGTGCTTCAACTTCTCGGAATTGAAGAACGCAAACTGGGCATCCATATAGTCTGCCAGGGGGCCGGGGATGAACGGCTCGTTGGCCCAGGGTTGGCGCCTGACGCCCTTGGCTCCCACCTCTGTCGCGGTGGCTGCCGAGAGAATGGAGGCCCCAATGACCACGCCGTGATCGGGGTTCCTGGCAACCCAGACCGGAGGCATGGTGTCGCTGTCCCGCCCGCTGTAGGTTATCACCTTGATTTCCACTCCGCGGGGATCTTCAGCCAGGGCTTCATTGTAGTTTCCGATAAAACGGTTAGCAAGGGTACATCGGGCATTCGGATGAGAAAGGGGAATGGGTTGGCCCTTTTCATCCGTTTTGCCTTCCCACCACTCCCCTTGAAAGTTAATCCCTCTTTTGGGATGTTCCTCCCCACTGCCGACCCAGTAGGGCACCAGGTTTTCATCAATCAATACATTGGACCAGATCACTTCCGCGCCTTCTTCTCTGAGGGCTTTCATCAAGTACGGATCGCTTTCGCGGCTTACATCCTGCATGATCCCGAAGACTCCAATCTCAGGGTTAATAGCCCGCAACGTCCCGTCTTCGGCGATCCACAATTGGGCCAGGTCATCGCCGATGAAATCCGTGCCCGTCATGGCGGTGGTGGTTTTCCCGCAGCCGGAAGGCGCCGCCCCGGCAAAGAACGTCTTTCTCCCCCCAGGGCCTGTGAGGCCGGTGATAAACATGTGCTCCGAGAGTTCCCGTCCCTTGCGATAATAAGTCGCCAGATCCACCGCAAAGCGGTGATTGCCTTTCTTCAGCAGCAACGTGTTGCCGGCGTACGTACAAAACATGGCGAATGTGGTCAACCAGCTCCGGTCCATAAACACCCTGGCCTGCGGCAGATCCTCTGGTCTGTTGGGCCCTTCGCTGTGGACATTGGTGAAAAACAACCCCACTCGTCGGACTTCTTCATCGAACCGCTCGTAGACAGGTCGGTACAGAATGTTGGCCGAGTGCATAACGTAGGTGGAGGTCGTGATTTCCAGCGCCGGGATGGTAGCCGGGGCGCCGATGGGCCCCCGGCTGAAGAAACCCACCAACAGCGTTTTCCCCTTCGCGATGCCGGACATGTAGGTTTTGATGTACGCGCACGCTTCACTCCTGGGGATCTTCCTCGCCAGTATGCTGACCTTTTCCCCTTCGTTGACAATGTAAAACGTCCTGTCAATGATGCGCGCTTGTTCCTGAGGGAGGTCAAAGTGAATCGTGTGACCTTTCATCGCCAGCGGTCGCTCTTCGCCCTTCTCCAGGCTCATTTCCCTGACCCTTTGGACATCCGCATCCGAGCCGGTGTTCACAAAAACCGCTTCGGGGTCAGTCATGGAAATCGCATTGGCGATTTTGAGGAGGGCTTCTTCGCTGGTAATCCTGCTCAGCTTGGCCAGATTCTCCCGGTCGCATTTGACCTTAAACAGGGTCTGCGCTTCACCCAGGGTTCTGATCCCGCCGACTTCAGCAAGGATGTCTATGCCTTTTTTCAGTTCGAACATGTTTTGCTCCTTTTCTCGTGTTCTTTTGCTCCGGCTCTCAAATCGGTGGCCAGGGGATGTGGCGACCGGGTCCCGGTTCGGGGAAGGTGGCGTTCCTCAGAAGGGCTTCCAGGCGGCGTTCCAGTGCTTCCACTTCTTCAGCCGTCAGGAGCCTGGACAGTGCTGCCACCAGAGAGTCCGACCGGGCAAGGTGGTCCCTGAAGGCGCTCAGGTCTTGCAATAGGTTTTCCGGAATGGGTTGACCGGCAAAGTCCCAGATGACCGTCCGCAGCTTGTGGTCGGTGTGGAAAGTCAGGGCATTGTCCACAGCCCAGATACGCCCGTCCTTCCCTTTCAGACAATGGCCGCCTTTACGGTCGGCATTGTTGGTCAGGCAATCGAAGAGGGCGATCCGTTGGAGCTCGGGGAGGTGTTCGTCCCGAAAGGTGAAGTAGTGGGCCTCGGGCTCGGCGTCAATAAACAGTTGGACCGAACCAAGGCCGTAGGGTCCATCTCGTAAGACGGTGGGAGGAATGAAGGCCCAGCCCATGGCCTGACTGACCAGGTAGGCAGCGACTTCTCGCCGACAGAGGGTCCCGGCGGGGAAATCCCACAGAGGGCGCTCTCCGCGTTGGGGTTTATAGACGGCCAGGCATTGCAGGGAAGTGTCGTGGACGAGGGTCAGGAGGGTGACATTAGAGCTCCACGGCAGGAGGCCCAACATCTCCATCTTGCCCTGGGCCAGGAGGGCGAGGACTCGATCCGGCGCAATGGCTTCGTCCGGCGAGCTTCCGGCTAATGGAGAGCCCTGGTTATCATCAGTACCTCTGCCCATCGCCATTGCCTCCTGGGCAAAAGTGACCATCGGGGTCAATGGGCTCCTTGCAAAGGGGGCAGATAGGACGGCCCGCAGCGACCGCCTCCTTGGCGCTTTCGCTGAGAGCCTGCATTTGTCCTGGCGTGGCCCAGAAGCGAGCCATGACAATGTCTTCCGGCTCTTCCGGATCAGGGGGCAGTTTATAGGCTACCAGGATTAGTAGGTTTTGTCCTTCGTCGTAACCCAGCCCCATCTGCCCGACAACGAACTCGGGCTCAAGAGGGTGTTGGAGCCTGGTTTCGTGGTAAACGCTTTCTCCCTCAAAAAGGTCAGGGTACCTCTGGACCAACTCTTGCAACAGCCGGTCGAGAGCTGCGGCCAGGTGATAGGCCTGCTCCTTCTCGATCTTGAGGGTCACCAGAGTGGGACCTTGGGAGGCCTGGAGGTAGAAGATGCGTCGGCCTGGCGGGCCGACGGTGCCGACGGTGATATGGGTCACCGGATTCAAATCATAGATGAGCCGGGCCATCGGACTATTCCTGTTGCTTCAGATGCAGCCCATCGAGGCTCCCACTGTCATTGAAAAGCACCAGACGGGGGCCAAACTTGTTGAACTGGAAAGCAGTCACAGAAGCGGGGTAGACGACCAGGCGTTGAAACAGGTCCAGGTGTAAGCCGATGTAATGGGCCACTGCGGCCTTAATCACATCGGCGTGGGACACCACGGCCACGGTAGCTCCTGAGTGGGCCTTGCGGATGGCCTCCAGTTCGGCAACTACCAGGGCCTGCATTTCGTACATCGTCTCGCCACCGGGGATGCTGACTCCGCTGGGGTAGAACCGGATGGCCAGCCACTCCTCTGTCTGGGTCAGGTCCTCAATGGTTCGCCCGGTCCACTCTCCAATTCGTACTTCTCCCAGGTTCTCTCTGAGTTGCACCTGGAGGCCATGGGGGGCGGCGATGGCTTCGGCTGTCTCTACGGTTCGCTCCAGGGGGCTGGCGTAGATGGCCTCAATGGGCAACGAGGCCAGGCGTTGGGCCAGGGCTTCGACCTGTTGGCGCCCTTCTGCGCTGAGATGGATGCCGGGTGTCCACCCGGGCAGGCGGTGGCCTACCCAATCGGTGAGGCCATGGCGGATAAGCAGCAATTGGGTTACCTCTTGCTCTGCCTGATGACCTTTGGTTCGTCGGCGATTCATTAAAGTTCTTTCCAGATTTGCCGGTTAACCCTGGGGGGTGTTAGGGGGCTTCCGCCCCCCAACCGTGGGTTCGGGAGTGTCCCCCGCCCCCTTTTCCCCTCCTTCAAAGGGAAAATGAGTGGGGGGACACCCCCCAAGGCCCCCCGGCAGGGGGGCTGTCCCCTGCACCCCTGTCGAAGGCTTGCCTCAAAGTGGGAAAAAACTTTTGGCGAGCTACTTATTGGACTTTGGACAATCCTGGAGTTGAGCCTTTAGGCGGTCTATATGTAGTGCC
>JBBIJG010000175.1:3608-6130 GCA_037446095.1 Caldilineae bacterium | reverse complement strand
AGCGGGCTATTCCAGGGCGATTTATCGCCCTTAGCCCGCTTAGCCCGACGATTTATCGTCGGGCCTGAAAGCGAAGGCAGCGCCTTTGCCTGGCCAGATGTGGGTAAAGATTTGACCGAACTGGAGGAGCCGAATTCATGAATCAACTGGGTTTTCCCCTGTTATCTCTGGTCATCTTTCTCCCCCTGTGCGGGGCGGTGGTGACGCTGTTTCTCAGGAAGGACACGGCCATCAAGTGGTGGGCGCTTATCGTCACCCTGGCAAATTTCATCATCTCGCTGCCCCTCTACTTTTACTTCCAATCCGGCACAGCCGAGATGCAGTTCGTCGAGCACATCCCCTGGATGCCTAACCTGGGCGTGAGCTATCACCTGGGCATTGATGGCATCAGCCTCTTCCTGGTCCTCCTGACCACCTTCCTCACACCCATCGCCGTCCTGTCCTCGTGGACGTACATCACCGAGAAGGTGAAGGAGTACATGATTTTCATGCTGCTCATGGAGACGAGCATGGTGGGGGTCTTTGCTGCCCTCGACCTCATCCTCTTCTACGTCTTCTGGGAGGCGACGCTGATCCCCATGTATTTCCTCATCGGCATCTGGGGTGGGGAGCGCCGTATTTACGCTGCCGTCAAGTTCTTCCTCTACACCCTGGCCGGCAGTGCCCTGATGCTGGTGGCCATCTTTGTGCTCTATTTCATGAACGCTGGGGCCACCGGCCGGCCCACTTTTGACCTGCTGGAGTTACAAAAGTTCAGCGTGCCCCTGGCCGCCCAGACCTGGCTCTTCCTGGCCTTCGCCCTGGGCTTTGCCATCAAGGTGCCCGTCTTCCCCTTCCACACCTGGCTGCCCGACGCCCACGTGGAAGCACCTACCGCCGGCAGCGTGATCCTGGCCGGCATCCTGCTGAAGATGGGCGCCTACGGCTTCATCCGCTTCTGCCTGCCCCTCTTCCCGGTCGCCTTTGCTTACTTTGTGCCGTTGATGTCCGTCCTGGCTATCATCGGCATCATCTACGGCTCACTGGTGGCCTTCAGCCAGAAGGACGTCAAGAGCCTGGTGGCCTATTCCAGCGTGGCCCATCTGGGGTTCGTGGTGCTGGGCATCTTTGCCCTGAACGCCCAGGGCCTGTCCGGCGGGATTCTGCAGATGGTCAATCACGGCCTGAGCACCGGCGCCCTGTTCCTGCTGGTGGGGATGCTCTACGAGCGCCGTCACACCCGCCTGATGGACGAATTTGGAGGGCTCTGGAAGCAGTTGCCTCTTTTCGGCATCTTCCTGCTCATCGTCACCCTTTCATCCATTGGCTTGCCGGGCCTCAACGGCTTCGTCGGCGAGTTCACCATCCTGGTGGGCACCTTCCGGGCCAACCGGGTCTACGCCGCCCTGGCGGCCACCGGCATCGTCCTGGGCGCCTGGTACATGCTGACCATGTTCCGCCGGGTGATGCATGGCCCCCTGGACAAGCCGGTCAACCGCCAACTTCAGGACCTCTCGGCCCGTGAGGTCATCGTTCTGGTGCCTGTGGTCATCTTCATCTTCCTGATTGGCCTTTTCCCCAATCTGTTTTTTGACAAAATGCGGTCTTCAGTAGATAATTTATTGAACCAAACCTATATCACGATGAGAAACAGCTAGAGCAAAGATGGACCGCCTGAAAGTCATTATCCATGGAGCTGTACAAGGGGTGGGCTTCCGCCCCTTTATTTATCGGTTGGCGACAGAGTTGGGCCTGCGGGGATGGGTGCTCAACTCCTCCCAGGGGGTCTTTATCGAAGTGGAAGGGGGGCGCCCGGTGTTGGAGGAATTCCTCCTGCGCGCAGAGCGGGAGAAACCTCCCCGGGCCATTATCCAGAGCCTGGAGTTCTCCTTCCTCGACCCCGTTGGCTATCCTGACTTTGCCATCCGTCACAGTGAGGAGCTAGGCGAGAAAACCGTTTTTATCCTGCCCGACATTGCCACCTGTCCGGAGTGTCGCCGGGAGGTGGGGGACCCCGGCGACCGCCGCTACCGCTATCCTTTCACCAACTGCACCCACTGTGGTCCCCGTTTCACCATCATCCGGGCACTGCCTTACGACCGACCCAACACCTCCATGGCCCATTTCCCCCTCTGCCCCAACTGCCACCGGGAGTACGAGGATCCCCTGGACCGGCGCTTCCACGCCCAACCGGTGGCCTGTCCTGTCTGCGGACCTCAGGTGGAACTGTGGGATGGGACGAGGAAGCACAACAACGCTGCGGCTGTTCGGGCAGCAGCTCAGGCAGTGCGGGAGGGACGTATCCTGGCCATGAAAGGGCTGGGTGGATTTTTGCTCATCGCGGATGCCCGAAACGAAGCAGCGGTGCAGCGCTTGCGGGAGCGGAAACAGCGGGAGGAAAAGCCTTTCGCCCTCCTCTACCCCTCTCTGGAGATGGTCAGGGAGCACTGCGTCGTCTCCCCCCTGGAGGAGCGAGTGCTGACCTCGCCTGAATCGCCCATTGTGTTGCTGCGCCGACAGAGGGACTACCCCCGGATGGGGGG
>JBBIJG010000175.1:0-3572 GCA_037446095.1 Caldilineae bacterium | reverse complement strand
GGCCCCCCAGAACCCATACCTGGGGGTGATGCTGCCCTACACCCCTCTCCACGACCTGTTGATGCAGGAGTTGGGCTTTCCTGTGGTGGCCACCAGCGGCAACCGCTCCGACGAACCCATCTGTATTGATGAAAACGAGGCTCGTGAGCGACTGGGTAGCATCGCCGACCTCTTTCTGGTTCACAATCGGCCCATCGTCCGCCACTGCGACGATTCGGTGGTGCGGTTGGTGCTGGGACAGGAACTGGTGCTGCGGCGGGCGCGGGGATATGCTCCGCTGCCGGTGCTTCTGAAGCATGAGGCCCCCCCCATCCTGGCCGTGGGCTCGCACCTGAAGAACACCATTGCCCTGAGCGTGGGGCGGCAGGTCTTCGTGAGCCAGCACATCGGCGATCTGGACACGCCAGAGGCCTGCGCCGCCTTCGAGCGGGTCATCGCCGACTTCCTCCGGCTCTATGAGGTAGAGCCCGTCGCCATCGCCCACGACCTGCATCCCGATTATTTTTCCGCCCAATGGGCCCGGCGGGCAGCCTGTGAAGCTCCCACCGAACTTACCGCCGTTCAGCACCATCACGCCCATCTGGCCTCCTGCTTGGCCGAGAACGAGGTGGAAGGACCGGCCCTGGGGGTGACCTGGGACGGCACCGGCTACGGCCTGGACGGGACGGTATGGGGCGGGGAATTCCTGCAGGGGGATGCCTCGAGTTTTGAGCGAGTGGCCCATCTGCGGACCTTCCGCCTGCCAGGCGGAGAGGCGGCAGTAAAGGAGCCCCGGCGGACGGCCCTGGGGGCGCTGTGGGAGCACTTTGGCCCAGAGGTTCTGGAGTGGAAGGATCTGGCTCCGGTGGCTGCCTTCTCCACCGGGGAACTCCGCCTGTTGCGCCAGATGCTGGAGCGGGGGGTGAATTCGCCCCTCACCAGCAGCGCCGGCCGGCTCTTTGACGCCGTGGCCGCCCTGGTGGGCCTGCGCCAGAAGGTGCGCTTCGAGGCCCAGGCAGCAATGATGCTGGAATACGCCGTGGATGAGGCGGTGACGGAGGCCTACCCGTTGCCAATTCTCGATTCTCAGCCTCTGGTGCTGGACTGGGGGCCGCTGCTGGAGGCGCTGCTGATGGACCTGCGCCAGGGCGTTTCGGTAGGAATAATGGCGGCGCGGTTTCACAATGCTTTGGCGGAAGGGATTGCTGCCGTAGCCCGGAAGCTAAGGGCGAAGCGTGCCGCCCTGAGCGGGGGCTGCTTCCAGAACCGCATCCTCCTGGAGCGGACCCATCATCGCCTGACCGAGGCCGGCCTCCGGGTCTACGTCCATCAGCGCATCCCTCCTAACGACGGTGGCATCGCCCTGGGCCAGGTGGCCGTCGCTGCCAACAGAGATTACATGCGGGGCTGAACCCTTGCCTTACCAGATAGACCAAAGCAACAAGTTTGAACGCCCCGGCGATACCGTCCTGGTACTAAGCAACGACAAGGACTACACGATTCGCATCCCTGCCAGAGAGAAGCGGGAGGCTATCGGCGTCTTGGTTCAGCGCCGCAAGGGAAGACGACGCAAGTGGGTTATCCTGCAACTGTTCGCTGTAGCGCTGTATTATTTGATCCGTGAGTTGCCGACAGGGGAACGGGTCACGATTGACATGGAGTACACAGGCCACGAAGATGATATCAAAAACGTATTGCTGTCTCTGCTGTGGCGAGACGATCCTGGCTTCGACGTTGAGAACATCACCTTCGGCCATGTGGGAGAGAGTTCGTCTGCACACAAAAAGGCCCTGGCCGTGCAACGTGGAAAGACCAAAGCTGATAGGATGTTAAAGGCCGATGACCTACTGAAACAGATCATCGGCCGATGAGATCACGGGAGAGCGGCTTTCGATGTGCCGCCTGCTGCCGCCGAGCATACCGTCCGGTTAAGGATAGGAGCGCGTGCGGCCACCCGCATAAGTATTATACCACAGGTAAAATAGGCTGTCAAAAAGGAAGAGAACTATGTGTCTGGGAATTCCCGGTAAAATCATCAGCATCGAGGAAAACCCCCTTGGCGTCAACATGGGCAAGGTGAGTTTTGGGGGGATCGTCAAGGAGGCCTGCCTGGCCTTTACCCCTGAGGCCCAGGTGGGGGACTATGTGATCGTCCACGCCGGTTTTGCCATCAGCCGCCTGGACGAGGAAGAGGCCCGGCAGACGCTGGAGGCCCTGGCCGAACTGGAAGAGATAGCGGAAGAACAGGGCGAGCCCCTCACATACACCCTTCGGTAGACCCACCTGTGCTGAGCGAAGGCTTCGCTCAGAAGCTCCCACTGGAGGCGGGGGTGAGTCACAGCCAGCCCAAAGAGATTTCCTGGATTAACGGTGACCCTCCCTCGGCTTCACCGAGGGTTTCCCGCACGCTTCGGTGAGCTCAGGGCAGGCTCTTCAGCAATCAAAGCCCCGAGTTGGGCACTCCCGGTATTAATCAGGCATGAAATACATAGACGAGTATAGAGACGAGGCAACTGTACAGCGGTACGTCGAGGCCATCCGGCGGATGGTCACCCGGCCCTGGACGGTGATGGAAATCTGCGGCGGGCAGACCCACACCATCCTCAAGTTCGGGCTGGACCGGATGCTGCCCAAGGAGGTGACCCTGGTCCACGGCCCCGGCTGTCCCGTCTGCGTGACTCCGGTGGAGCTTTTGGACAAGGCCATCGCCATCGCCTCTCGCCCGGAAGTGACCTTTTTCTCCTTCGGTGACATGCTGCGGGTGCCCGGTTCCCACAAGGACCTGCTGATGGTCAAGGCGGAAGGTGGAGACGTGCGCATGGTCTACTCCCCCCTGGATGCGTTGAAGCTGGCCCAGCAGGATCCGGAGCGGGAGGTGGTCTTTTTCGCCGTGGGGTTCGAGACCACGGCCCCGGCCAACGCCATGGCCGTGTGGCAGGCCCGGCAGATGGGACTGCGGAACTTCTCCGTGCTCTCCGCCCACGTTCTGGTCCCGCCAGCCATCGAGGCCATCCTTAATGCCCCCGGCAACGAGGTGCAGGGTTTCCTGGCCCCCGGCCACGTCTGCACTGTCATGGGCTACTGGGAGTACGAGCCCATCGCCGAGCGGTATGGTGTGCCCATCGTTGTCACCGGCTTTGAGCCGCTGGACATCCTCCAGGGTCTCTACATGACGCTGCGAGCTCTGGAGGAAGGACGATGGGGGGTGGAGAATCAGTATGCCCGCTCCGTGCGGCGAGAAGGAAACACCCAGGCCCAGCGGCTCATCCAACAGGTCTTTAAGGTGACCGACCGGGCCTGGCGGGGGATTGGGGTGATCCCCCGTAGCGGGTTGCGGCTGCGGGAGGAATACACCCCATTCGACGCCGAACAGCGGTTTGATGTAGCGGAGATAGCCATAGCCGAGTCGCCGGAATGTATCGCCGGGCTCATCTTGCAAGGGCGGAAGAAGCCGCCCGAATGTGCCGCCTTCGGCACCCGCTGCACTCCGGAGCACCCCCTGGGCGCGCCGATGGTCTCCGGCGAAGGGGCCTGCGCCGCCTATTACCGATACTCGGGTGAAGCGTGATGTCTCACGTTTTACGTTTCACTTT
>JBBIJG010000174.1:1206-6146 GCA_037446095.1 Caldilineae bacterium | reverse complement strand
TTGAAGCGGGCATTGGCCTCGGCCGCCGTCCCATAGCCGGCGTATTGGCGCATGCTCCACAGGCGACCGCGGTACATGGTAGGGTGAATGCCCCGGGTTAAAGGGTATTGACCGGGAAAGCCCAGGTCGCGCTCATAGTCGAAAGCGGCGATGTCGGCCGGGGTGTAGAGGCGTTCCACCGGCGCGCTGGAGGTGGTGACAAACGCTTCCCGGCGTTCGCCAGAAGAGTCCAGAGCCTTTTGGAGAGTGGTTTGCTCCCAGGCTTCCTTTGCCTTACTGAGCTCAGCCAGTTTCTCCTGGTCGAACATTTTCAAGCCTCCTCATCGAGCAGCAGTTCGCACGAGAGCCCAAACCCGATCTGAGGGTATGATTCGAGGTTGAGAAGTGGATAAAACGGTAGAACGGCCCACCATGGGAAAAGGCCACGACGGGGATTGGGGTAAGGGGAACAACCGGTCGAGACGGTTGTTAAAGAGGATACGCGGTGTCCAAAAAGTGTCAATGGCGGCGACAGGCCTCGAACCTGTGACCTAACGATTATGAGCCGTTCGCTCTGCCAACTGAGCTACGCCGCCATCTTTTGCAGATAGCTGATAGCCCATGCTGACCGCATCCTCAGCTATCAGCTATCTGCCATCTGGTAGCGGGGGTTGGACTTGAACCAACGACCTTCGGGTTATGAGCCCGACGAGCTACCACTGCTCCACCCCGCATCGCTATTTTAATTATAGCTTTTTCCTCTGTTTTTGTCAAGGTCAATGGGCTGCCTTTTCAAAACCCATTGAGCGGACGGTCGAAGAAAAGGGCCCACCATTCTTGCCAGTGAGATTCGGACTCCGCTTGGGGCGGGGCGGAAAGGGCCTCCGGAGTGGGAAGGGGCTTCCTGTTGAGAGGGATGGGCACAACCACTGTTTCCCCCGGTCTCACCCACTTCAATTCTTCACGGGCCACGTACTCTATGTACTCGTCTGTTTGCACGTATCTCTTACGGGCCAGCAGAGCCTCATGTCTGGCCTTCTCTGCCGCTATCTCCTGCTCCAGCCTGAGCTCTTCGCGTCGGATGCGGTAGCCGGCCGTCGCCTTGCGCCCGAAGTCCACGATCATGGAGATGGCCATCGTCGCAACAACAATGGTTATGATTTGGGTGAAGGATACGGTTCGGTGACGCTTTGCCTTGCTCATAACCTGGCCTCGCCATCGGAGAAGGGGGGCGGCAAAAAATCCCAGGCCACAATGCCCCCTGACCTGGGACCAAAAAGATGCCGAAGGCGGGATTTGAACCCACATGGGCTTAAGCCCACTGCGCCCTGAACGCAGCGCGTCTGCCTGTTCCGCCACTTCGGCATAGGCATGTTAATTTTACCATCAAATGATGGATTTGTCAATTTTAAGAGGTGCCCCCTGCGTCAGGCCGAGGGATAGCCCCTTGGCTTACAATGTTGATGAAGCCACAGGCCGAACTTGACGTACTGACCGAAATGTAGTGCGATGGTCTCGAAGCCTATAAAGGCCATCATGGCCTCTAAGACAAGGAGGTGTGTCTATGGCAGTAGTGACTGTGTCAGGAGCTAAGCGCGATCTGTCGGATCTGCTGAATCGCGTGGCCTATGGTCGGGAACGCATCATTGTCGAGAGTCGAGGCAAGCCCAAGGTGGCTGTGGTGCCCATCGAAGATTACGAAGTCTTGGAAGAGCTAGATGAATTGGTGCTATCTCTACGGGTTCAGGCACGGATTGAGGACGGGGCGACTCCCATCCCGATGGAAGCTATCATTGCCCGGTACGAGCAAACGCATGGCCTGGACCTGGGTCTGAGGGAGAATCTGGTGAGCGAAGAGGCCGAATCGTGACCGGGCAGCGTTATCGGTTGGTCTTTCACCCCCAGGCTGAGCGTGAGATCTCCGATCTCCACCCCAAACAGTTCAAGCAGGTGATCGTTAAAGCGCTCCCTTTGCAACGAGACCCTTGGCCACAGGACGCTCGCCTTTTGCGCGGGTTTTCTGATGTATGGCGGGTTGATCAAGGGGAGTATCGTTTGGCTTACACGGTGGACAAGGACGACACCCTGGTAACGGTGTGGGCCATTAGACGACGCAACGACGAAGAAGTGTACAAGCTGCTCAAGCGACGGTTGGGGTAGCGAAATTGAAGAAAGTTCCAGGAACCCCTGGGGCTTTTCAATTTGCAGATATCTCCGTCGTCGTCGGGACGAGATATTGTTTGCAATGAATAGGTTGAGGGACGAAGGTTTGGGGCTCACTTTTGCTTAACCGTCCTTCGCCCTCCGGCATCCGTCTGTCAACCTTCGTCCAACAGCCTGCAAATCTGCGCAAACACCTCGTCCAGCATCTCCGCGGTCAGCCGGTCGGTCTGGGTGTTCTGGCGACTGGGATGGTAGGAGGCGACCAGGGCCGGCAATGGAGGCTCCAGGCAGTAACAGGCCCCGTGATAGAAGGTCAGACGGGGAAGAGCTGCGCCTCGCTGCTGCAACAGCCGCCGGTAGCGGTCGAAAGCGACCCGGCCCAGGGCCAGCACCACGCGAGCTGAGGACAGCAAGGCCAGCTCCCGGACCAGAAAACGTTGGCAGTTGTCCATTTCGTCGGGAGCTGGTTTGTTGCCGGGCGGGGCGCACCGCACCACGGCTGTCAGAAAGGCATCCCGCAGTTGCAGGCCATCGTCGCGGTGGTGGGAGGTAGGCTGGCTGGCGAAGCCAGCACGGTAAAGGGCGGCGGTGAGAGTGTCGCCGGAGCCGTTGCCGGTGAACATGCGCCCGGTGCGGTTGGCCCCATGGGCCGCCGGGGCCAGCCCAATGATGACCAGCCTGGCCTGTCGGTCGCCGAAGCCAGGCACTGGCCGTCCCCAATACTCCCAATCCTGGAAGGCGCGACGTTTCTCCTGAGCTATTTTCTGCCGCCATTGCACCAGCCTGGGACAGGCGGTACAGGCGACGATCTCGGCGTTCAACTGCGTCCATTGGTCCAAGCTTGCCATTGCTCTCCTCTCCACGTCTGACTTCGGCCAGTGGCCGCGGAAGGAGCGTCTCCCGTGCCCAAGTGCCCCGGTGTTGTGGCTTTCAGCGAGTACATCCTGGCCGCCCCGCTGGCTGAGATGGTTGCCTGATTGTCCTCTATTCCTTCGCAAGTTTCCGGGCCAGCCGCCGGACGTTGGCCCGGTGGTGGTCCAGGCACCTCTGGGCGGCAGCCCGCACCTCCGCTTCCAGCCCCGGTTCCACCTCCAGCAGTTTGCTCATGGCCTCCAGCGCCAGCCTGGCATGCTTGCCATCCCATACGTCCAACGCTCGCAACAGGTGCGGGAAAACTTCTTGCGCCGCTTCTCGTCCACTGCGGCCGTATTCGCCCAGGGCCAGCACCGCGCCGTCGCGGACGATGACGCTTCTATCTTGCTCGATTTTGGCCACCAGGTCAGGCAGCAGAGGCGCAACCTGCTCCGGCACCAGAGACGCCACCAATGCCAGAGCACGGGTGAACTCCCAACGCACCCGCGTGTCCTTGTGGCCAATGAGGGGGGCTATGCGGTCCACGTAGGGTGCGACCAGGGCCGGGTTCTCCCTGGCCACCTCGGTGAACACCTCGGCGCAATCGCCCACCAGTTTGCGGTCGTCCCATTCCAGTCCTGCTGCCACCTCGTCCAGGATCTCAGGCCGCTCCAGGGCCTCGCGGGCCACAGCCTTGTTGGAGGCCTCGCTGGGATCGACCATGGCTGATGATAGCCGTCCCAGACCGTTCATCTTCCTCATCCCTTTTGAAAGTTAAGCATTCGTGTTACAACGTAAGAAATGGCCCCAACAGTGCAACTGAACCTCCGCATTCCCCTCGAACTGGCCCGCGAATTGAAATGTCTCCGGTAGCCCCTTTTGCTTTACTTGTGGCTTTGTGTTATACTATTGCCGTGTGCAATCCCCCAGAAGGAGGCCCCTTTGTCCGACAAAGCCCGAGCGAGTGTCTTATCAACCCAGGGCTCGGCCCTGGGGCGGTTTGTCCTGGGCCTGGGCCTGAGCGTTGTCTCAGGCATTCTGCTCTACCTTAGCTTTCCGCCTTTTGATCTGGGATACCTGGCCTGGATGGCCTTCGTGCCGGTCATCGTAGCTCAGTTCATCTTCGCCAGCACCGATGGACAAGGCAAGCTCTTTCAGGCTCTCGCCTGGGCTACCCTGATGGGGATCATCCTCTTTGAGACCTTCACCTTCGGATACCTTCGCGGTGACCCGGTGGGTTTCCTCCCCCTTGTCGGCGTTCTGATCGTAGGGGGTGTCATTTTCCTGCTGGGCATCCCCGCTGGGACGGTCGGGTTGCACCGGCGGACAGGCTATCGCTTCTTTTTGCTTTTCCCTGCCGTCGGTTGGGTGGGCTTCGAGTACCTGCGCCATAAAGCCCAACTGGGGCATCTTTGGGGTATGCTTTATATAACCCAACACAACAATTTGCCTTTGATCCAACTGGCCAGCCTGGGGGGAGCGGGGCTCGTCAGTTTTATCGTTGTTCTGGCCAACTATGCGCTGGGACTGGCAGTCCTCAGCGGTCTCCAGGTTCTCTGCCCTACGAGCAAGGGGGTGCCAGGGTGGAGGGAAGGTGAGGGTCCCAATGTGAGAACGCTTCTGATTGTTGCAGCGGTGGTCATCCTCATTGCCTACGGTGTGGGGTTTGCCCTGCTGGGGGAGGAGCCGACGACGGTGCGGGTGGCCGCGGTGCAAATAGGCGGCGACCTGGGGGATTTTCCCGAATTCTACGACCGGTGGTGGAGAAGGGACTGGCCAGGCATGGCCCAGGCCGTCCTCGACGACCTGGAGCCGCTCACCAGGGAGGCCGCCGCACAGGGGGCCAGGCTCGTGGTCTGGCCTGAAGCCACTCTGTGGCTGGACCCGCAGGAGCACCCGGAAACCAAAGCCAGGCTGGTCCGTCTGGCGCAGGAGAACGGTATCTA
>JBBIJG010000174.1:0-1176 GCA_037446095.1 Caldilineae bacterium | reverse complement strand
GAGGGCAACCTGGGCTGGTGGTTGGGCTTTGTGCCCGGCATGCGCAACGAGGCTACGGTCATCTCTCCAGAGGGGGAATTCCTGGGCGTTTATGGTCAGGACCATCCTATTCCCTTCACCGGCGAAGCCTTTGTTACGGAGCGCACCTATCCTACCTATCAGACGCCTTTTGGCACTCTGGCCACCATCATCTGCTATGACAACGCCTTCACCGACACGACCCGGAAGCTGGTGCGCAGGGGGGCCCAGGTGGTGGCCCACACTACCCACGATTTCCACCCCATGGTCCTCATTGATCCCTTGCACGACGTCTTTCGCGCTGTCGAGAACCATGTCAGCATCGTCAAAGCCGACTGGCGCTACGGCTCGGCCATCATTGACCCCTACGGGCGGGTGCTGGCCGCCAGCCCAACCGACAGGCGGACCAAAACGGTACTGGTGGCCGATATGCCCGTGCCTTCCTCCAGTGGGACTTTTTTCACCAGAACGGGCGATTGGTTTGGCCTCCTGTGTTTCCTGGGTATGGCAGCCTTTGTCGGCTACGATTTCAGTTGGCGAGTTCGCACGAGAAGGAGGGAGACTCATAGCTGAGAAACCGGTTTGCGGGCTGGGGCTGTCAGATGGGAGTAGACTGTTGACCAGGATCATAGGTGCCTTCGCTGGCCGATGAATCTGTCGTAGAGGCGGATGCCTATCCAGGCCAGGGTCATGGTGGGCAGGAATTGCGTGCCGGGGATCAGCTCTTCCAGGATGGTGATCCCCCGTAAGCCTTGCAACCCCAATTTGCCCAGCAGAACCCAGGCCACAGGTGCGGAGAAAACGTCCAGGCCGAAATCCAGCAGATCGAGGATGATGACCACGGTGATGGGCACGGTTCGCAGGCAAGTCATGAAATCGGCGTCAAGGGGTAGGCTCAGACGTCGCAACCGTCGGTACGTCATGAGGACAAGCAGGATGGCTGCGGCCAGGCTCAAAACCGCCATGCCAGCAGAAATCAGAAGAAGAGTCCGAAGTTGCTCTGCACGGATCGTCATGCCAGGGTAACTACCAGCCGCTCCCGCCGATCCTTCGCCGTCCCTTCGCTTTGCTCAGGGCTTCGGCTCAGGATGAAATTTGCAACCCGGCGGGTCAACGAGGTCAGGACAGATTTCAGGCTTGGATTTGCAATCCAAGCCG
>JBBIJG010000173.1:4347-6147 GCA_037446095.1 Caldilineae bacterium | reverse complement strand
CTCCAGACTGAGGGGAGCCCGGGCTTCGAGGAGGGCCTCGAGTACTTTCATACCCCGCTGCAGGGCTTTGATTGGGTAGTCGCGCTGGGGAGAGCGGTGTGGTTTCATATTATGAAACTATAGTCTCACTTTCTATTTATATTATAGCACGTTTTGGGCTTTCTGTCAAGGGTTTCATAAAGGCCAGGGCCCTGTCAAAGTCCACTCTTTCGCCAGACAACAGACTCGGACAGGGCCCTGGTACGGGTGCCCTGGTTTTATTGTCAACCCATCCAGCGCACGTCTTCAGAATTTTCCGGCCTGGCGGTGAACGGCTCCCCCGCCTGCGGCAGGGGCTTCGGCAAGCCCCCTGCGAAGCTGGTGGTCTCTTCAAGGGCTGGCGGTTACCAGTAGTGGGAAGCCAGCCCCCTGAGTGCGCGGAGTGGGACTCCATGAGTGGAGTCACGCCAGTCCGTTCCGCTTTCACATCTCCTTCATCCCGTAGGGGACACGATACTTGGGCATCAGAGCCAGAAACGGGTCGGGGTCGAAGGCTTCAGGCCCCAGCACGCCTTTCCCCTGCCATACTCCGCTGTGCAGCAGCTCCATAGCGATGACCGGGTTGACCGCCGTTTGCCAGACCGTGGCTTGCACGCCATAGTCTCTCATGCAGGTCTCATTGTCCGCGACCTGATAGAGGTAGACCTGGCGCGGTTTGCCATCTTTCACGCCCTTCACCCAGGTCCCGGCACAGGTCTTGCCGCTCATCCGGTCGCCCAGATGCGCCGGGTCCGGCAGGCAGGCGGCGACCACATCCCGCGGCGCCACCTTCACCCCCTTCACGTTGATGGGCTCCTTGTTGTCCAGGCCCAGCATCTGCAGCGTCTTGAGCACGTTGATGAACTGATGGCCCAGCCCGTATTTGAAGGTGACCCGCCGACATTTGATCCAGCGCGGCATCAGCAGCACTTCTTCGTGCTCCACATTCACGCACTCCACCGGGCCGATACCTTCCGGGAACTCGAACACTTCCGGCTCAGAGAACGGTTCGGTGGTGAACCAGCCCCTGTCCCGCTCCCAGATCAGCGGCGGGTTCAGGCATTCCTCAATCGTCGTCCAGATGGAAAAGGTGGGGGCGAACTCATAGCCGTGGACCTTCAGGTTCCCCCCGTCACGGATACCGATTTCGTCTATTTCGTCGAACAGGTGCTTTTCAGCGTACTTGGCAAACACGTCGGAGAGACCCGGGTCGGCGCCCATCGCCAGAAGGGCGAGCAGCCCTTTCTTCTCCCACTGCTCCGCCCGCTCGAACTGATAGTCGCCTAACTTGACTCCGCATTGATGATAGGGGTCAGTGGGATGGGGCTGTGAGAGCGACATAGCCATGTCCATGTAGGTGCAGCCGTACTCAAAAGTGGCCTCAAAGATCGGAATGTTGAAGACCGGGTCTACGGCATTCATGATCAGGTCTACCTTGTGCTTCCGCGCCAGGTCCAGGATCAACTGCTTATCGCTGGCATCTACCCACTCCTCCGGGAACTTGTCCGGCATGGCGAGCTTCTGTGCTACCTCTCGGACGCGCTCCCGGTTATAGTCTGCCAGGACCATCTTTTCCAGCCAGGGCTGCTCTTTGGCGACGATGGCAATCGCCTCGCCAACCCCACCTACCCCTATCAGCAAGACTTTCATGAGGTCATCACCTCCCCTAGCGCATCCCCGAACACGGCCACCGCTTCCTCGATCTGCGCCTGGGTGACGATGAGGGGCGGGATCCAGCGGATAACGTTGTCGTAAGGGCCGCAGGTCAGTAGCATCAGATGG
>JBBIJG010000173.1:0-4325 GCA_037446095.1 Caldilineae bacterium | reverse complement strand
CCACAGCTTTGGCCGTGGCCGTGTCGGGCCGGTGGTCGGGGGCCGTGAACTCGGTAGCCACCATCAGCCCCAGCCCCCGCACGTCCCCGATAACAGGGAATTCTTGTTGTACATCTCGCAGGCGGTCCATCAACAGCGCGCCCTGATGCATCGCATTGTCCAGCAAGCCCTCTTCGCGGATGACGCGAATTGTAGCCGTGGCCGCTGCGCAGGCCACGGCATTGCCACCGTAGGTACCACCATGGGAGCCGGGTAGCCAGCGCTCCATCAATTCCCGTCGCGCCACGACGCAGGAGAGAGGCAAACCCGAAGCCAATCCTTTAGCTATAACCATGATGTCTGGCACGATGCCAAAGTGCTCGATGGCGAACCACTTACCGGCACGTCCAAAGCCGGACTGGATCTCGTCGGCGATGAGGAGGATGCCGTGCTCATCGCAGATGCGCCGCAATCCTTTGAGAAAGCCCGGCGTCGGCGGAACGTAGCCACCCTCCCCCTGGATCGGCTCGACCAGCATGGCGGCCGTCTCTGAGGGCGCGGTCTGGCTCTTCAGCAGAAATTCCAATTCCCGGAGGCAGAAGGTCTCGGTCTGTTCGGGATTCCAGCCATAGCGGTAAACGTAGGGAAAGGGCGCGACGAAGACGCCGGACGGCAAGGGCTGATAGCCGACGCGGTAGATGGTCTTGGAAGTGGTCAGGGCCATCGTCATCCCCGTGCGTCCGTGGAAGCTGCCCTGAAAGACGATGATGTTGGGGCGACCCGTGGCGTGGCGGGCCAGCTTGACTGCCCCTTCTATCGCCTCTGCGCCGCTGTTGGAGAAGAAGAAGCAATCCAGCTTAGGCGGCATGATGGTACGCAGTTCCTCGACCAGTTCCAGCAGGGGCCGATGATAGACGATGTTGACTTGCCCGTGCAGGAGTCTGGTTGCCTGTTCCTGGATGGCGCGCACTACCTTGGGATGGCAGTGGCCGGTGTTGGTCACGCCGATGCCACAGGTGAAGTCCAGGTAGCGGGTACCATCCCGATCGTAGAGGTAGGCCCCTTCCGCCCGCTCCGCCACAATAGGGGTGTAGCGAGTCCAGACGGGGGAAATGAGAGATTCAGGTGCAGGTGTCGAATGTTCCATATGTTCCTACTCTCCAAGAAAGTGATTGGTGGTCAGTAAGGCAACTGACCACCAACCAATGGTCATTGATCACTGGCCTCCCTTGACCTCGGTCCAGGTTTTATCCCACAGCGTCATTGCTTCGCCCACATCCTTGATGAGATGGCACTTTTTAATCGCCTCGGCTGGTGGGTTGGTGGCCGGGAAGTCCATGTAGGCCTTGTAAGCATCCGGGTCTTTTTGGGCCAAAAGCTCTAACGCTGCTTTGTTAGGATTGGAGTAAGGGAAGTCGCGGGTAATCAGAATGCTCATCTCGGGGCTGAGGACCCAGTTAATGAAAGCCTCGGCCGCGTCTTTGTGCGGGGGATCCTTGGGCATGGCCAAGTTATCGTACCATAGGCCGCAGCCTTCTTCAGGCAGCACATAAGTAATGGCAGGGTTTTCCTGATGCGCCAGCGATGCCTCGCCATTCCACACCACCCCAGCGATGACTTCGCCCGAAAGCAACGCCGTCTTGGGACTATCGCTATCGTACAGCTTGATGTTGGGCGTCAATTCCTGGAGCTTCTTTTTGGCCGCTTCCAGTTGGGCCGGGTCGGTAGCGTTCTTGTCATAGCCCAGCACCACCAGGGCCATGCCGATGATTTCGCGCTCATCATCGAGCACAACCAGGTTGTTCTTGAACATCGGGTCCCATAGATCGGCAAAGCGAGTAATGGGTTTCTGGACCTTCTCGGTATTGACCGCGATGCCTACCGTGCCCCATTGGTAAGGCACCGTGTACTTGTTGCCGGGGTCAAACGGTGGATTTTTGAACTGGTCATCAATGTTGGCAAAGTTGGGGATATGATTGAGGTCAATCGGTTCCAGCATCTCCAGTTTGGACATCACGGTGATCATGTAATCGCTGGGGATGATCACATCGTAGCCTGAAGCGCCGGCCTGCAACTTGGCCAGGAGTTCCTCATTGGAGGAATAGGTGTCGTAGTTGACCTTGATGCCGTACTTTTGGCTGAAGGCATCCAGCAAGTCTTGCGGCACGTATTCCGACCAGCCGTACAGGTTCAGCTCCTTCGAGGTAATCTGGGGCTCTCCTGGGGCCGGCGCGGCGGTCGCTTCGGGTGCCTTTGTCGGCGTAGCCTGGCCGCCACAGCCTGTCAGCACCAGGCTGCAGGCCAGCATGACCAATAAACCGGATGCAATTAATGTACGCATTTTTTTCCCTCCTCCTCAAATGGTGATGAGTGAAGCCTGATATTCCCCCCGCCTGATGCTCGGGGCAAGCTTTGCCTCACTCAGGATGACGCATGCAGCGAGTCTATTTATCGGCATTCCCCTCCTTTCCTTGGTTTACTGCTCCTCAGTGGGATTCACGGTTCACGTTTCGCGCTTCTGCGGCCGCTGCAACCATTGCATCAATGCCAACAAGATGAACACCACCAGGATCCATAAGGTCGAGAGCGCATTGACCTTGGGCGTGACAGCCTGGCGCAGCATGGCAAACACACGCAAGGGCAGGGTCGTCGAGCCGGGGCCGGCTGTGAACAGCGTGATAATATAGTCGTCCAGCGACAGGGTAAAGGCCAGCAGCGCCCCCGACAGCACCCCTGGCATAATGAGAGGCAGGGTGACGCGCCAGAAAGTGACCCACTCGTTAGCGCCCAGGTCCATAGCTGCCTCTTCAAGACTGCGGTCAAAGCCGTGCAGACGGGCACGGACGGTCAGAGTCACAAAAGGAATGCAGAAGGCAATGTGGGCGATGATGATCGTGCCCAGGCCCAGTTGAAAACCCATCTGGGCAAAGAAGGCCAGCATGGCAATACCCATCACGACCTCGGGAATGATGACCGGGATATACAACGTCGCCTCGGAAAAACCCTTGCCCCGAAAGCTGTAGCGGTGAAGCGCCAGCGCAGCAGCCGTGCCGATGACGGTCGAGACCAGGGTGGAAACAAAGGCAATGATCAGGGTGTTGCGCGTGGCCAGCCAGACAAAGCGATCGCGGAACAATTCCCCGTACCACTGGAGTGTGAAACCGGTCCAATTGACGCTGTACTTGGATGTGTTGAACGAGAAAAGGATCAGGATGAGGATAGGAATATACAAATAGGCGTAGGCCAGCACAGCGTAGAGTTTCAGGCCAAGGCCGGGCGGGTTGCGCTCGCTCATACCACTAACTCCTCACCAAAGCCAAAGAAGCGCGTGTAGACCAGGGTGACTGCGAGGGTCAGGAGCATCAGCACCATGGAAGCTGCCGAGCCAAAGGGCCAGTCCCGGGCGACCAGATACTGGTTGCGGATCAGGTTGCCGACCAGCACAGTGCGGGCACCACCCATCAAGTCCGGCACAACGAACATACCCATAGCCGGCACAAACACGAGGACCGTGCCGGCCACGATGCCGGGCAGACTTAAAGGCAACGTCACCCGCAAGAAAGCGCGCCAGGGGCGTGCGCCCAGGTCAGCCGCCGCTTCCAACAACGAGGGGTCCAGCTTTTCCAGCGACGAGTACAAAGGCAGGATCATAAACGGCAGAAACTCGTACACCATCCCGATCA
Organism: Caldilineae bacterium; assembly: GCA_037446095.1. GTDB lineage: Bacteria > Chloroflexota > Anaerolineae > E26-bin7 > E26-bin7 > E26-bin7. The sequence continues at coordinate 663 of JBBIJG010000173.1, read as the reverse complement.
GCACGGCCCCCGGCGTGTAAAGCTGAATCAGGTTGAAGACCTTTGCGCCCGGGCCCTGCATCAGCCCCAGAAATGTCATCACACTGCTGATTACCCCCTGGCCACGCAGCATGATCATCCAGGCGTAAATGCGGATCAAAAAGTTGGTCCAGAAAGGCACAAGGATCATGAACAGAAAAAACGACTTGTGGCGCGGGTGGGATCGGGCAATGAAATAAGCCAGGGGATAACCGATCCCCAGGCTCAAGGCTGTCGTCAGGAAAGCGATCCAGATGGAATCCCACAGGATGATGAGGTATTGCTTATCCAGCAAATTCTGATAGTTTTTAAGCGAAAAGGTATAGACAACATTGCCATAGGGTCCACGGACCGCAAAGCTAATGATGACAATGAGGACCAAAGGGATGAGCAAGAACATCCCCAGCCAGAACATTGTCGGTGCGATGAGCAACAGGCCCTGGACCTGTTGGCGTTCACGGAGAAACTTCAACATACTCTAATCTCCCAACACCAAAGCGTTGTCGGGCAGCCAAGTCACCCATACTTCTTCGCCGCGCGTGAAGTAAGCACTCGGATCAAGGGTCGAGAGTTTGTTTTGTTCCCAGACGGACATTTTGAGCAACCCTTTCAGCCGGACCACCAGACGTGTATCTGAGCCGATGT
>JBBIJG010000172.1:0-6177 GCA_037446095.1 Caldilineae bacterium | reverse complement strand
CCCAGGGACAGATACCGTCAGGCCGGTGAGCTAAGCCGTGCCCTGGCTGAGGCTTTCGAAGCGACCCAGGTGGAGGCACCAATAGCCGTCCCCACTATCTCGGAAAGGGTCCCTGAGGAGGTAGAAGAGAGAGGGGCAAGACGGCAATGTGCCCAATGCGGAGCTGCGTTGGCGCCGGGGACGCGTTTCTGTAGCCAGTGCGGCGCGCCGGTCAGTAAGCGCCAGCCGCTGCCAGACCTGCTGGCTACTCCTGTCATCCCTATGGCGATACCGGAAGGGTTGGAAAGGCTGACGGCCAGGCCAAGATGCGCCCAGTGTGGGGCCGGATTATCGCCAGGGATGCGCTTCTGTGGCCAATGTGGAGCTCCTGTCAGGGAGCTATGGCCATCCGTACCGCCATCACCCACCTTTGCTCCCCCTGAACCCCCCGGCGTGATTATGGAAAGGCGAGGTGCTGAGGGCTCGAAGCTTTCGCTGATGATAGCCGTCTTGAGTGTCGGCCTGCTGGCCGTGATCATCCTGGCCATCATTGTGATCGTAGCCGCTGTGGGCGGGAAAGGTCCATCCACCAGTGGGCCCCCGCTAGCAGGGGAAGTCGGTGGCCCGGCCGTGTCCAGGGCTTCGGATACGCCATCGCCTACGCCGGTGCCCACCGAAGCTCGGCCTGCGGCGACCATAGCTGCCCTCGTCACCCCAACAACGCCTGGGACCTCTGCTCCGGCCAGGGCCACACCCGCTCCCACGCCTACTCCAACCCGACCGATCCCTACGGCGACGCCAACTCCGACCGCCAGGCCGACATTAAAACCAACCAGGCCACCGACCATCACCAGCTATCAAAACCGAATCGTCTTCAAGTCCGACAGAGAGGGAAGGGAAGCGTTATACGTAATGAACCCTGATGGCAGCGATCAGAGAAGGTTGGAAGATGAATCGGTGTACTACAATGCTTTGGCCCTGGAAAACATTTCGCCGGATGGCAGGTGGAGGTTGGAGGTGAGGGAAATTGAGGGCAACGTGGACATCTGGATAGTGGACATGGCCGGGACACCGCCTGACTACCGGATAACCTCCAACGACAGAATTGACCAGGAACCTGTCTGGTCCCCTAAAGACCTGAATCGCATCGCCTTCGTCTCAGACCGCGCAGGTAGCACTGACATATGGACGCAGAACGTCCATCTGCCTCTGGAGGAGAAACAGTTGACGGATAACCCAGATTATGACAAGCATCCCAGTTGGTCACCTGATGGCACCCAAATCGTCTACTGGGCGGCGTATCAGGGCGGCCCTCGTCAGATTTGGGTGATGAACGCTGATGGCAGCAACAAGCGAAACATCAGCAACAACCTGTATAACGATTGGGATCCCATCTGGGTGAAACGGCCCTGAGGTGGCCTCATGACCTACAAGTTCTACTACCCGATCAAAGTGCGCTTCGTGGAGACAGATGCCCAGGGCCACGTCTTCTTCGGCCATTATCTGACTTACTTTGACGTGGGCCTTACCGAATACATGCACGCCATCGGCTTCAGCTATCAGGACCTGCTGGCCATGGGTCTCGATATGTTCTACGTGGCCTCGGATTGCCAGTACAAAAGTCGGGCCTATTTCGACGAAGTACTGCACATCCACACCCGCATTGGGGAGATTGGCAATTCCAGCTTCACCTTTCAGTTTGCCATCTACGAGAAGGAGTCGGACCGCCTGGTGACCACAGGTCGGATCGTGGCCGTCGTCATAGACCCCAAAACCCAGAAACCGGTCCGTGTGCCTGAAGAGTTACGACGGGCGGTGCGAGAGTACGAAGGGATAACGGAAACTTCCCCAGCCAGAGCTCTTGACTGAAGCGAGCCACACTCATTCCAACCCTTTGACAAATCCCCTGGCTTCTAGTATAATAATCTTCCAAAGGGTCCTTTTTCCTGATGGCCTGAGAGTTAAGGAACTCCTGCAAGTCGCCAGGCTGTGAGTTAATGGGCGCGCGAAGCTTGGGGGTAGCTTATCCCCTGTTTTCACATGTTGTAGCTTGCGCCTGTTCACTGCAAGGCGTTGATGGGTAATTTAAAGCAAGGAGGTGAGGAATCGGAATCTATTCAAACCCGCATGTTGAAATGAAACTGAAAAATAAAAAGGAGGATTGAGAATGGTGAAGAGATTAGGCTATATCCTGATCATTGCATCCCTGCTGTGGTTGGCGGCCTGTGCTCCTAAGCCGACACCGGCCGCCCCGACTGAGGCCCCGACAGCCGCTCCCACCAAGGCCCCAACGGCCGCCCCGACTGAGGCCCCGACAGCGGCACCGGCCGCCCCAACTGAGGCTCCAACGGCCGCCCCGACCCCGACCGCAGTGACAAAACTTCCGGACCTGGGGGGTAGAGAGATTGTTGTAGCTGTCGAGAACGCCTACCCACCCTACAACTTCATTGACAAAGAGACCGGTGAGGGGGCTGGTTGGGATTATGACGCCTGGCGTGCGATCTGCAAGCTCCTGAACTGCAAGCCGACCTTCAAGGAGACGGCCTGGGAGGGCATCTTTGAGGCGGCGGCGGCGGGCGAGTTTGACGTGGCAGCCGATGGCATTACCATCACCGAGGAGCGCAAGAAGACGGTGGCCTTCTCCGACCCCTACATGCGTTATGGGCAGGTGGTGCTGGTGAACGCTGACGAGACGGAGATCAAGGACAAGGACACTCTGGCGGCCTTGACGGACAAGGTTGTAGGGGTGCAACTGGGGACCACCAATGAGGCCACGGCCATCGAGATTGTGGGTGAGGCCAGGGTCAAGAGTTTTGACACCTTTGATGGGGCTGTGGTGGCTCTGATGGCCGGGGATGTGGATGCGGTAATCATTGACAGCACGGCGGCCTCAGGCTTCATTGCTCAGAACCCTGGGAAGCTGAAGATAGCCGGTGACAAGTTCACCAGTGAAGAGTTAGGCTTTGTCTTCAAGCAGGGGAGTGAGCTCATCGAACCGGTCAACGCTGCCCTGGCTGCCTTGAAAGCCGACGGCACTTTGGATGGGCTATACATCAAATGGTTTGAGCGTCCGGACCTGGGGGGTAGAGAGATTGTTGTGGCTGTTGAGAACGCCTACCCACCCTATAACTTCATTGACAAAGAGACAGGTGAGGGGGCTGGTTGGGATTATGACGCCTGGCGTGCGATCTGCAAGCTGTTGAACTGCAAGCCGATCTTCAAGGAGACGGCCTGGGAGGGCATCTTTGAGGCGGCGGCGGCGGGCGAGTTTGACGTGGCAGCCGATGGCATTACCATCACCGAGGAGCGCAAGAAGACGGTGGCCTTCTCCGACCCCTACATGCGTTATGGGCAGGTGGTGCTGGTGAACGCTGACGAGACGGAGATCAAGGACAAGGACACTCTGGCGGCCTTGACGGACAAGGTTGTAGGGGTGCAACTGGGGACCACCAATGAGGCCACGGCCATCGAGATTGTGGGTGAGGCCAGGGTCAAGAGTTTTGACACCTTTGATGGGGCTGTGGTGGCTCTGATGGCCGGGGATGTGGATGCGGTAATCATTGACAGCACGGCGGCCTCAGGCTTCATTGCTCAGAACCCTGGGAAGCTGAAGATAGCCGGTGACAAGTTCACCAGTGAAGAGTTAGGCTTTGTCTTCAAGCAGGGGAGTGAGCTCATCGAACCGGTCAACGCTGCCCTGGCTGCCTTGAAAGCCGACGGCACTTTGGATGCCCTTTACACCAAGTGGTTCGAGGAGTATAAGCCCCAGTAGAAGAGTAGACAGTGGAGAGGTGTCCTTCTGGATGCCTCTCCACTCGTCTATCATGGAGGGAAAGGGTAAACTTTGACTGCAGCGGAACGAGTCAAACGGCGAGAATCGAAATTACTCCCGTGGACTGGGAAGCTGGAGGGCGTGCCCTGGTGGGCACTGATCCTGCTCCTGGTAGGGCTCTGGATCTTCTATTTGATACTTAACACAGAAGTCTATCGGGATGCCTTCCTCTTCCTGTTGGAAGGGATCAGACTCACTATCCTGATCACCCTCTCTGCTTTCGCCATCTCCCTGGTGTTGGGGCTGATCACGGCTTTCGGGAGGGTGTCGAAAAACCCTGTCTTCTACACCATTGCTTCTCTGTACGTCGAGGTGATCCGTGGAGTCCCAATCCTGGTGCAGATCCTCTATGTGGCCTATGTCCTGACACCTCTGGCTATCGAACTGGCCAATAACCTGGGGAACCTTTTGCTCCGCCAGAACATTCTCGTTCAACTGGGAGCCACCCTGGCGGGGTGGCACATCAGAGACGTGAGCATGGAGGCCAGAGCTATCATTGGGCTGGCTATTGCTTATGGAGCTTTTGAAGCCGAAGTCTACCGGGCCGGCATCCAATCCATTGAGAAAGGTCAGATGGAAGCGGCCCGTTCCCTGGGCATGACCTATTTCCAGGCTATGCGCTACATCATCCTTCCCCAAGCTATCAGGAGGGTCTTGCCTCCCTTGGGCAATGATTTCATCGCCATGCTGAAGGATTCTTCCCTGGTCTCAGCGTTGGCGGTGCGGGAGCTGACCCAGTTGGCCAAACTCAATCGGGCGCGGACCTTCCTGACCTACCCGACCTGGAACACGGTCAGTTTTCTCTACCTGACTATGACTATCCTTTTGTCGCTGTTGGTACAGTTCATGGAAAGGAAGATGGCCATCGAGTAAGGGAAAGGGTTGCCAATGTCCGTCAAGAAGATTGCTGTGCTGGGCGCAGGCAATGGCGGGCACGCTATCGCTGCGCACAAGACCCTCGACGGATTTGAGGTCCGTCTGTTCGAACTGCCGCGCTTTGCGGACCGCATCCGCCGGGTTCTGGATACGGGGCAGATCACCATCGAGTGGCCCGGAAAGAGGAAGGAAACGGTCGAGGTACATCGGGTGACGACCGACATTGCTGCTGCACTCCAAGGGGCCGAGGTCGTCTTTGTCGTCACCCCCGCCTTCGGCCATAAGACCATGGCCGAACTCTGTGCGCCGCATGTGGAAGAGGGGCAGATCATTGACCTGACCCCCGGCTCGGGAGGTAGCCTGGAGTTTGCCCAGATCTTTAGGGCCCAAGGGGTAGATAAAAATGTATTGCTGTGCGAGTGTTGTACGCTCCCCTACGGGGCGCGCCTGGCCGGACCGGGTCATGTGCTCATCCACACCGAAGCAGTCATCCTCCCTACGGGCGTGTTCCCGGCCAACCGGACCAATGAAGCGATGAGTAAGCTGCAAGAGATTTATCCCACCGTCACTCCGGCGGCCAATGTGCTGGAAGCAGCCATCAACAATCCCAACCCTATTGTTCATCCGGCGGCGATGTTGCTCAGCGCGGCGCGCATCGAATATTCCGGCGGCGAGTTCTACCTGTACCGGGAGGGGATGACGCCCGCTGTTGCCCGAGTGTACGAAGCCCTGGAACGGGAGCGGCTGGCGATCCTTGACCGGTTGGGCCTCAAGCTCCACCATTACGCAGGCCTCGAGGCGCGCGGCTACAACCTGGGTGAGACCTTGGAGGAATGCCACGACCGCATCCTGAACACCTCGATGGATGCGGCTTTTGGTGCCGGCAGCATTGAGGCGGGGATGCAGATGAAAGGCCCGGCTTCCATGCTGGACCGTTTCGTCACCGAGGATGCGCCGTATGGGCTGGTGCTCCTGGCCACCCTGGGGCGGCTCCTGGACATTCCCACGCCCATCACCGATGCCATTGTCAACCTCTGCGGGGCGATCAACCGCGCCGATTACTGGAAGGAAGGCCGGGGGGTAGACAAGCTGGGCCTGGCAGGGATGAACGCCGGGCAAATCAGAGCGTTTTTGGAAACCGGCGCCCGGTAGGGTGGATGCGGCTACTCAAGAAGTTATACGGAACGCCCCGCTTTCCCAACGGTGTGTCCATTCTTAGGGGAGGAGGCATCTCCTACCCTGACCTCCAGGCGAAGGCAGAGTTGCTTAATACTGGTACTTCGGTTTTATTGTCAACCCATCTAGAGCACGTCTTCAAAACTGTCTGGCCTGGCGGTGACGGCTCCCCCGCCGCAGGCGGGGGATTTGGCAGGCCTAAAGGCCCCGCCGTAAACGGCGGAGTTGAGCAGCCCAAGGACGTTGCAACGCCCTTAAAGCAGCCAGAACAGCGTGCTTCAGCACGCTTGAGCTGCTCAGCCTGAACGTTAACG
>JBBIJG010000171.1:0-6205 GCA_037446095.1 Caldilineae bacterium | reverse complement strand
GCGCGGCCAGCGTAGCACGGACTCGTAGATCAGGCGGCCCAGGGCGTGAAAGTCCTTGACACCCACAAAGGCCCGGTGCCAGGTGCCGCCGTACTTCCCGATGGATTCGACGGGTTGGACGACCAGGGGTTCTTCGGGCAGGCGCTCTCTGACAGGGGGCAGCTTCCCCTGCGCCACCAATTCGGCCAGCATCGGCGCTTCATTGTAGACCTTGTAAGTCTTCATGAAGGCTGCTGCCTCATCGGCCGTGGGGATCCATAGTTTCCAGCCGGGCTGGATCACACTGGGGTTGACGATCTTGGCAAAGGTGGCGTCCTCGGCTGCTTTCTTTGTGGTGGCATCTACGATGGCCGGATAGGCCGCCCCGTTGCCCAGGTATTTCTCAGCGATGTTCCAGAGACTGTCGTCCTTCTGCACGGTGTAGCTCTCACCCTGGGCCAGGGGGGCTGCACCGGCCACCGAGGCCATGGGCCACAGACTAACCAGCAGAATCACAATCATCAGCATTCTTGAACGCAACATTTGTTTCCCTCCTCTTTTATTGATTTAGAGGGGCCACGCCACGATAATGACATGGCCGGGCATGGGACAAGTCTGTTGTGGAAAGAACCGGCTCCTCACCTCCTTCCTTCAAATGCCGTGGGGATGCTGGATAGACTGTGGGCTCCGGCATCCTTGTCTGCTTTCATGTCACTGGTGGCCTGCCTTCCGCCGTGAAAAGGGCGACCGGGTCAAAGGTGGTCATCGGCTGGCCACCGCACGATTCCCGCACGATCAGCGAAGCCGGGAGGACGACTTTGGTCGTGGGGAGGGGCTGGTCATTGATTTGAGCCAGCAACATCTCGGCTGCCCGTCGTCCCGCCTCAGCCGTTGGGAGAGAGATGGTAGTGAGGGTAGGTGTGGTGTATCGGGTGAAAGCCTCACCGCCGACCCCGATGATGGCCACATCATCGGGGACGCGTCGCCCGGAGCGTTGGACGGCGGCCAGGCAAGCAATGGCCATCACGTCATTAGCTACAAAAATGGCCGTGGGAGGTGGATCCACCGCGAGGAGAGACAGTGTGGCGTTGTAGCCGCTGGGGTATAGATAATCGCCGTGGATGATGTATCTGTCCTGGCAAGGCAATCCTGCCTGGGCCAGACCTTTTTTGTAGCCTTGCAGACGACAGTGAGAGGAATGACGGTCCAGGGGGCCACCAATGTGAGCGATGCGCCGATGGCCCAACTGCACCAAATGCAAAACCGCCTCGGTGCTGGCCGTCTCATCGTCCCAGACAATCTGGCAAACGCTGTCGTCCAGCCCGTAGCGGTTGACGGCGACCAGAGGGATACCCGTGCGGCAGAAATCGAGGATGTGGCTGTTGTCCTGGTAGAGGGAAATGGAGTTCATGATAACTCCATCCACCCGCTGCTGTCGCATGACCTCCAGGCCCTTCACCTCATCGGCGGTGTCCGCCACACTGAAGAGGATGACATTGTAGTTATGTTCCCGGGCTATGGGTTCAATACCAACCTGCACCCGCAACAGGAAAGGGGTTTCGATTTCGGCCACGAGGAGGCCGATGGTATTCGTCCTGCCGGTGATCAGGCTTCGGGCGACGATATTGGGCTTATAGCCCAATTCCTCGATAGCCCGCTGCACGCGCTGGCGGGTTTCCTCGGAGATTTCGCCCTGCTCGTTGACCACACGGGAGACTGTCTTGATGGAGACACCAGCCCGGGCGGCTACATCTCTCATCGTGACTGCCATCGCTTCTCCTCATCCGGACCAGACAACGTTGACGCTATCGTTGACGACAACGCTGTCTACATTATATCACGATTTTCAGCCCTTGTCAAGAGATTTTGTTTCTTACAGGGAGTTGGGATATAATTTTAAATGCATCGCCAAGAGCTGGGCCCAGGCCCACAGCTCAAATCCCTATTGGCAGGAGGCACAGATGACTACACCTTGGGAACGCTTCAAGCAGGCCGCTCACCTGGGAGAACCCGACCAGGTGCCGGTGGGGCTCATTGTGGACAGCCCCTGGCTGCCCGGTTACGCCGGAATAGACACCCGCGACTACTTCCTTTTCCCTGACCGATGGCTGGAGATCCATCTGGGTTTACTGGATCGGTTTCCCGATGCGGTCTGGATTCCTGGCTTCTGGATTGAATACGGTATGGCGGCTGAACCTTCCGCCTTCGGGGCCAGGGTGCTGTTTCACCCCCATCAGCCTCCTTCCATCAGGCCGGTGGTCACCGACCTGGCTTTTTGGTCCGAAGCGGAGCCGGCCGATCCGCAAGAAGCTGGCCTGATGCCCCTGGTCCTGCGCCTGTACGAAGTCATGGAGGAGCGCCTGCAGGCCGAGGGGTTGGGTATCAGGATGATCTGCGCCCGTGGCCCCATGACAACGGCCGGCTGGGTTGTGGGCCTCCCCAACCTGCTGAGGGGACTGATCACCCATGCCGAGCACGTGGCCCGCTTCCTCGACACGGTCACCACGACCCTTATCCGCTGGCTCCATGCCCAACTGGATACCCTGCGCCAGCCGGAAGGCATCATGCTGCTGGACGATGTGGTGGGCATGGTCTCGAAACGGCATTACGAGGAGCTCATCCATCCTCATTTGCGGCGCATCTTTGACGAATTCGATGGTCTGATCCGCATCTATCACAACGACACTCCCTGTATGCACCTGGTCGAAAGCCTGACCGAGGCAAATTTTGACGTCTTTAACTTCAGCCACGAGATGGACATCGGTGAGGTCAAAGCCAGGATGGGACGTCGAGTGGCCGTGATGGGCAATGTGCCGCCCCTGGAAGTGGGGGTGCGGGCATCGCCTGAGGTCGTGGAGCGGTGGGCGCTGGAGTGTCTGGCCAAAGGGGCGCCAGGCGGGGGGATGATCCTATCCTTTGGAGGCGGCGTCTCCCCCGGCACACCGCCGCAGAACATTGACGCCCTACTCAGGGCTGCCCGTGAGTGGTCAGAGCGCCCCTCTACCTGTTAAGGATAGAAACTGAGGTCAAACCCTTTAGGGAAGGGGCCTGTGCATCTGCACCCATTTTCCTACCTCCCTCACCTCATCCTCCCGTAATTCGGGATACATGGGCAAAGAGAGGACCTCATTGGCGCAGGCTTCGGCCACAGGGAAATCCCCCCGCCGGTAGCCCAGGTCACGGTAGGCTCCCTGAAGGTGAATGGGGACAGGGTAGTGGATGGCTGTGCCCACCCCGTGCTCGGCCAGGTAGTCTTTTAAGGCGTCGCGATAAGGGCAGCGGACGACGTAAAGGTGATAGACATGCCGTCCATAGCCCCTTTCGATAGGGGGGACCACGCCGCTGCCAGCCAGCAGCTCGTTGTACAGCCGAGCCCGTGCACGACGGGCTTCGTTCCAGTCAGCGAGGTGTCTCAACTTGACCCGCAGGATGGCGGCCTGGATTTCGTCCAGGCGACTGTTAAGGCCCCTTACCGAGCTGATATAGCGCTTCTCCCAGCCATATTGGCGCAATTGCCTGATCTTCTGGGCCAGCTCGCGATCGTTGGTGACCACCATCCCCCCATCACCGTAGGCTCCCAGGTTCTTGGTGGGGTAGAAGCTGAAACAGGCCACCTGACCAAAGGACCCCACCCGTCGTCCCTTGTACTCTGCGCCGTGGGCCTGGGCGCAGTCCTCGATGACCGTGAGACCATGTCGCCGGGCGATTTCCAGGATGGGGTCCAGGTCCGCCGCCTGGCCGTAGAGGTGCACGGGCACGATGGCCCTGGTCCGGGCCGTGATCCTCGCTTCCACTTGATCAGGGGCCATGGTGTAACTGAGAGGGTCAATGTCCACAAAAACCGGCCGGGCCCCCGCCAGCTCGATGGCAGCCACAGTGGCCACAGCCGTGTGGGGCACCGTGATGACCTCGTCACCTGACCTGACCCCACAGGCCAGAAGGGCCAGGTGGAGAGCCTCCGTCCCGGAACCGACCCCGATGCCGTGAGCGAGACCACAGTATGTGGCGAACTCTTCTTCGAAGGCCTGGACCTCCTGGCCCAAGATGAACCGGCCGCTCTCCAGAACGCGGGCCACGGCCTCATCCACCTCGCCTTTGATGGCGCTGTACTGCTCTTTGAGATCGAAAACAGGTATCACTACATTTCCTCGCCCTGGTGATGGAAATCGCCTCTATGGGCTTGCAGCCGGGCGCCCACCGGTGTGGACGCAATCCTGTCCGCGAAGGCAGTAGGAGCGCAGCGAAGACGCGCCTCTACAGGCGCGGTTTTGAACCGCCAACCTGAATTGCCCTCAGCAATACTCGATCTCCCACGAACTGGCCCTGTTCGTCCAGGACGGGCAGGCGCGGGTAGCCAGGCTGGGCCGCGTCGTATAAACCCACTTCCATCAGGTACTCTCCGGGCGGAGCGGCCTGGTCCACCGGGATCTCATATCTGTCCTCAATCACCTCTCCGGCGAGCCAACCCGTAGTCGGGTACTGGCCGCCCTCGGGCAGGCTGTCCCGTTGGCCCCAGATACGGTTTTGCGCGTCCAGGAGGTGAACAAAGACGGTGTAGCTGACATCCATCTCTCGCCGGGCCTGCCAATAAAGGGTCAGATGCAACACGTCCCCAGGGGCAACCTCGTCTTCTTCCAGATCATAGCCCAGCAGCGATACCACCTCACCGAAATGGGCCTTCAGGGGGTTCTCAATAGGGGGCACTTCGAATTGCCGCTGGCGACCCCGCACCAGGATCTGGCCCAAAGAGATGCTCTCCGAAGGAACACCGCCCTCGGACTCGAGGGCCACGGGCAGATAGCGTTGGGCTTCTGCATCGTACAACCCCACCCGGAGCTCATACACGGCCCGCGGTGTCTCCGGGTCTATCGCCATGTCAAAGCGGTCCCGCACCATCTGCCCTGTCTCCCAGAGACTGGTGGGATAATCCCCGTCGAGGGCCTGACGATGACTCTGTGGCCAGCGGTGCCCTTTCTCGTCCACCAGATAGGTGGACACCAGGTAATCCTTGTCTGGCCTGGCTGTCGTCTGCCAGTAAAGGCTCACGTGGACACTTTGCCCAGGGTTGAGAACCCGCTGGCTGACGTTGTACCCGAGCAAGGTGAATGCATCACCCACTCTGGCTTCCAGAGGGTTGGGAATCCCCAGGGCAGCAGCCGCCGGAGGGACAGCCGCTTTCCTGACGGTGATAGGCCCCAGGGAGACGGATGTAGCGACGGGCGTGCCACCCTGATCCAGAACGGGAAAGGGCTGGCCTTTCTCCTGATCGTATAGCCCCACTTTGAAGTAATAGTGGCGCGGTGGGGTATCGGGAGGGACAGGCACGTCCAGCCATTGCACTACCATGTCCCCCTTCTGCCAGTTAGAGGTCGGGTAGCCGAAAGCATCTTCCTGGCTCCACAGATAGCCTCGCCTGTCCACCAGGTGAGCGAAGAAGGAATAGTGGCGTCTGCCTCCCAGCTCGTTAGGGACACGGTAATACAGCACCAGTCGCACTGCCTGGCCGGCCTGAGCGCCGGAGGGCAGGTCGTAGCCCAGCAGCTCCAGTTGGCCGCCCAGGTTAGCCGCCAGGGGATGCTGAGGTTGAACGGAGCGCAGGGCCCTCATCTCCGAGGTTCCCAGCCGATAGGCAAGGAAGCTCCGTCTTCCCTGGGGATCGAGGGCTTCTCTGGCCGGGGTCAGTTGGCCGAAGAAACGTTTCAGCATCTCCTCGTCCAACAAGCTGGTGGCGGGGAAGATGTAAATCACATCGCTCGCCAGGAAAGACCAAGGCGCTGTGCCCGTTAAACCATTTGACGGCCATCCCCCGGCCGAGGGCCAGGTAAAAAGCTTCCTGGTCCAGGTCGGCGGCGAATTGAGCTGAGATGCAGACCACTCCCTCCCCCTCCTGGCCGGCCAGATACCTGGCTACCTCGGCCAGGTCGGCCCGGTAGACCTGGCGCACTTCCTCGTTCCGAGCCCAGAGGACAAAGTAATCCCGATAGGTGGACACCGCAGTGAAGCGCCACAGTGGCCAGGCCGACTCCATAGGCTCCCCTTTGCCCTCTTTGCTTCGCTGCCCATTGACCCAGGGTGACGAGAGCCAGGGCCGGGGTGATGTAAATGGGGACAATAGCTCCCAGAGCTCGCAGGCTGGAAGGGCTGGGTGGGGTGACGGCACTGGCCAGCAGGTTGACAGGCAGCCATACGAGAAGCAGGCCATAGGAGGGGTGTTTGATCCTGAGCG